>JAMOOS010000146.1 GCA_027065245.1 Desulfuromonadaceae bacterium
CACGTTGAACAGCACGCTGGACGAAACGAACATCCACCAGATAAATACCGTCTTGTCACAACTGCGCTTGACCTGCACATTCCACAGCGCGTGCATCAGGGCGGAAAAAATTATAAAAGCTAGTGCGGTAGTACTCATTGCTGCCTTATCTCCTGATTAAAGAGCTTTTTGCCAAGATAAAAAACTGTTACAATGCGCAGCCTTCACAAACATTAACAACTCAGCAAAGAGAGAGCTATTGCAATGAGTGATCTCATAGGAAACTTAGACAGCGCCTCCCTGGCGGAAGTACTGCGCATCTGTTCGGTGCGACAAAAAACCGGCACCCTCACCATCTGCCAGGGCATGGTGGAAAAAAAATTCTATTTCGATCAGGGCAAACTGATCTACATCGCATCCAACAAAAGTGGCGAACTGGTGGGCGAATATCTGGTTGAACGGGGCGATCTCACTCCGACTTGGAGTAAATTTCTCCTCAAAGACAGCCAGCGCAGCGGCGTTGGTTTTACCAGCGCCCTGCTGGAAAAAAACATCATCCCCAAAGAGAAACTTAAAAGTGTTCTGTCCTCCCTGGCCAACGCAGCTTTGGCTGACGCCATGGGCTGGACCAGCGGCGATTTCTCCTTCAGTTCCACCATCCCCCAAAAGGCGCTGGACGGTCCGATCCGCATCAGTGAAGTAGCGGCTCTGGAACAGATTCTCAGCCAGGACACCGGCAGCGAAAGCGCGCCAACAACAAAAGGTAACGCTGCGGCAGAAGTACTGCGGGAACTGGCGCGCAATATCGCCGCCAACAATGTATCGCTGCCACTGCTGCCCAATATCGCCATCAAACTGCAGCAACAGTGGAACAACAGCGGTAATGCCGATGCCATCCTCAGCATGGTACGCAACGACCAGGTACTAAGCGCCCATCTGCTGCGGGTGGTCAATGCGGTTGTCGGCGACAGCCAGCATCAGTGCGCCACCGTGTCTCAGGCACTTGAAACCGCAACGCCTGAGCATCTGCTCGGCATTGTCCACACCCAGATTGCCTGCGCCCTGCCACCAACCCAGCCAGAAAGCGTGGCCAAACTGCTGCGTCAGGCGCTGCGCTGCGCCAGCATGGCACAACATGTTGCCAAACAAATTGGTGAAGATGAAGATATTGCCTTTACCTGCGGCCTGTTTTGCAACATCGGCAAAGTTGTCATGCTGCAGATGCCGACCAACAACAGCCTGACCCCGGATGATAAAAACCGTCTTATCGCCCAGTTTCACCACAACTGCGGTGCTCTCCTGTCCCGACGCTGGAACCTTGATCCCCGCATTCACGACTGCATAAAATATCAAAGCGATCCGGGCACTGCCACCGACAACAACCTGCTGATAGAAACAGTCTACTTCAGCGCGCGGGTGCTGCGCCATGGCAATGCCGCCGCCACAATACTGGACAACTGTCCGCACCTTAGACAAAAACGGCTGATTATCGACGAGTTGGTCCAGGCAGTTCCGGTTATCGATACCATTGTAAACACAGTATATAAATAGGCTGGCAGAAACTGAAAATTCTTTTGCGGCTACTGCTGCTATCACTATGCTGCGAATTGGCTGCGGATGCTCAGTTGGCGCCGTTGTGCAGTCGCGCCAGCAGCTCCTCCCCCAGCACTTTAAGCTGCCAGTTTTTCAGGCCGCCCTCGCTGCGTAACTGCTCCAGACTGGTCGGATTCAAATACGCCAGCCGTTCCAGGGTAGCGTTGTTGATGAGAACACCGCCGTCCAGTTGCAACTGCGCCGCTTTTTCGCTGCGCCACTGTTTAAGAGCGGTAAAGCGTTTGTCCGCCGCCGCATCACGCTCGCGCCGGGGCTGACGCGGATAGTGCGGCAGATCGGACTCGGGCAGTTGCCGCGCCGCGGCGATCTGCCGCAGCAGCGCGGCACCGTAACGCTGCTGCAGACGCGGCGGCAATCCTTCAATCCGCTTGTCGCCGTCAAACTTCGTCGGCATCTGCTGGGCCAACGCCAGCAATGTTTTGTTGCCCAGCACCTTGTAGGGCGGGCAATCGCGACGACAGGCCTCTTTCTCGCGCCACTGCAGCAAATTTTCCAGCACCGCCAACTGGCGCGGCGGCAGCCGCCCCGCCCCCTTGAAACGCAGATACAGCGGCCCGGTGTGGGGATGAAAACCAGCCTGTTCCAGCAGTTCAAACTCCTCCTGCACCCACCACAGGCGATCTTTTTCGCGCAGGCGCTCCTCCAGCAGCGCCGCCAGAGGATGCAGATATTGGGTATCGGCGGCGGCGTAGGCGCACATGGGCGCCGATAGCGGACG
>JAMOOS010000147.1 GCA_027065245.1 Desulfuromonadaceae bacterium
CCGCAACCGCAACCGGAACCGCAACCGGAACCGCAACCGGCAGCGGAACAGAAAAAGGTGGAGAGTGAAGAACCGCCTGCCGAACAGCCAAAGACTGCTGTTACTGATGCCGCTGCCCCAGTGGATGCCAGCGCCGCCGTGCCTGAGCAGCAGGATAATGCCGATACCGCCGTTGCCGATAGCAGTGCTGATGAAGCCGCCCCCGCTTCTTCTGCTGTTGTGGCGCCGCCGGTTGAGGACGCTGCAAACGAGAAACAGGCCGCTAAACCGGCCGCAGCTGAGCAAGTAGCCGAACAAAAGCCAACAAAGCCGACGACCAGGCCGCAGCGCAAGAGTGCCACCCGCGATGTTGCCGCCATTGTTTCAACTGCCGAGGAGGCCAAGCAGCAGCCGAAGACCGGTGGCGCCAAAATTCTCGGTCGTGTTGAGTTGCCGCAGTCGGCCTTGCGTGGCGAGGGCGGTCAGCGCCAGCGCAAGCCGCAGCAGCGTAAACCGCAGGGCGGCAAGCCGACCGGCGACAGAGCCGCCGGGGCACCGGCGCGCAGCGGTGCTCCCCAGCGCCCCATGGTGGCGCCCGAAGCGCCCGTGGGTGACGGTGGCCGTGATCAGCGCGGCAACCGCAAGAAGAAAAAGGGCGGGCGCAGTGATTACGGCGGTGAGCGCGAGCAGCGGCGGCGGCGCGACCGGATGGAGGTTTTTGAGCCGGAGCGCGGTGGCAAAAAACGGCACAAGAAACAGCAGAAACAGGCCAAGAAAACCGAAATTACCGTGCCCAAGGCCATCAAGCGTAAAATTCGCATCAGCGATGTGATTACCGTGGGTGAGCTGGCCAAACGGATGGGGGTGCGCGCCAACGATCTTATCCGTGAGCTGATGCGTCAGGGGTCCATGGTTACCATCAATCATCCCCTCGATTACGAAACCGCCGCTATTTTGGCCGCCGACTTCAACTACGAGGTGGAAAATGTCGCCTTTGACGAGGTGAGCATTCTCGAAGCGGAAGCGCTGGGCAGCAAGGGCAAGGAGAGCGACAGCGCCGATCTGGTGGAGCGGCCGCCGGTGGTTACCATTATGGGCCATGTCGACCATGGTAAAACCAGCCTGCTCGATGCCATCCGTCACGCCAATATCGCCGATGGCGAAGCCGGTGGCATCACCCAGCATCTGGGTGCCTACGATGTGACGGTGGGGGATAAATCCATCTCCTTTATCGACACGCCTGGCCACGAGGCCTTTACCGCCATGCGTTCACGCGGTGCGCAGGTTACCGATATCGTTATTCTGGTGGTGGCCGCCGACGATGGCGTTATGCCTCAGACCAAGGAGGCCATCAGTCACTCTAAAGATGCCGGTGTCCCCATCATTGTTGCGGTGAATAAAATTGATAAGCCGGGTGCCAACGCCGAGCGGGTAATGCAGGAGTTGACCGAGTTTGAACTGGTGCCGGAGCAGTGGGGCGGTGATACCATCTTTGTCGAGGTTTCCGCCAAAAAGAAAATCAATATCGACCAGTTGCTGGAGATGATTCTCCTGCAGGCCGAGGTGCTGGAGTTGCGCGCCGATCCCTCTAAACACGCCAGTGGTACCATCATCGAGGCGCGTCTGGACAAGGGACGCGGTGCCGTGGCCACGGTGCTGGTACAGGACGGCACCCTGCGTGTCGGCGATCCCATTGTCGCCGGCTTGCATTGTGGCCGGGTGCGTACCATGATCAACGATCGTGGCGAGCAGGTAAAGGAAGCCGGACCGTCCATGCCGGTGGAGGTCTCTGGTCTGCACGGTGTGCCGGAAGCGGGCGATAGTCTCAACGCGGTGGAAAACGAGAAGGTGGCTAAAGAAGTAGCCATGCATCGTCAGCACAAACAGCGCGAAGCGGAACTGGCACAGAACAGCCGCCTCTCCCTCGATCAGCTCTACGCCCGGATTCAGGAGGGCAATGTCGAGGAACTCAAGGTTATCATCAAGGCCGACGTGCAGGGTTCGGTGGAGGCGGTCAAGGACGCTTTGTGCAAATTGTCCACCGACGCCTGCCGCGTGGTGGTGGTGCACACCGCCGTTGGCGGCATCATCGAGAGCGATATCTCCCTGGCTTCAGCTTCCAACGCCATTGTTATCGGTTTTAACGTGCGTCCGGAACCGAAGGCGGCGCAGTTGGCCGAGGTGGAAGGGGTTGATATCCGCCTGTATAGCATTATCTACGATGCCGTAAACGACGTGCGCGCTGCCATGGAAGGGATGCTGGAACCGACGCTGGAGGAGGAAAACCTTGGCCGCATCGAAGTGCGCGAGACGTTCACCGTTTCC
>JAMOOS010000148.1 GCA_027065245.1 Desulfuromonadaceae bacterium
GATCTTGCTTACATCCAGTCGGCGCTCCAGTGCCAGCCGGTTGAGGGTTTCCACATCTTCCAGTTGTTCGCGCAGCTCGATACCGGGGCAAGGTACCAGGGCGTGAATAAGGGCGTTGAAGATAAAAGTGTCGTTGGGGCAGGGGGAATAGCCGATGCTCAAAGTGTGCATGTTGCGTTTATCTCCTCAGGACTGATGTGGTGCAGCAGATGGATAACGGCTCGTTGGGCACGCTCCATGGCCGGGCGCAGTTGCCAGCGGCTGGTGTCGCGTTGTTCCACCATGTTGGAGATGGCGCGCAGTTGCCACATGGGCACCTTGTTCAAAGCGCAGATCTGAGCGCAGGCGGCACCCTCCATATTCTCCACCACGGCATTCCAGCGCTGGTACATCTGCTGTGCGCTGGCTACACTGCCGCAGCAGGTGGACAGGGTGACGAAGCTGCCGCTGGCACAGGTTACCGCCTCGGTGCGGGCAAACTGTTCCAGCGGCGGGGCAAACAGGGCGCGGACGGCGCTGTCTAGCGGATAACGGTTGTAATAGTTGACGCCATCTCTGTGAGCGCCGGGCAAACCGATGTCGGCCAGGTTGAGAAACTCTGCCGCTGTCTGCACCCCGTCATCGCCGAGAATCTCCTCTGTTGCCACTGCCATATCGCCAATTTGAAGACCGCCGCGCGGGTAGGCACCAGCGCACCCGCATACCAGTACCAGATTGGGGGCAAAATGATCGATCAGCAGTGCCGTGGCCGCCGCCGCAGCGCCCTTACCCACGCCACCGGCGCATACAACCAGTTCATGACCGTTGATGCCGCCGCTGTAGCAGTCGAGATGGGCGTGCCTGCTATGGTGCGCCTGCGCCAGTGCCCGGCGCAGCAATTGCTGTTCGGCGGCTACGGCGCCAAGAACGACAATCATCAGTTGTCGCCAAACCAACCGCTGCGAATCAGATCGCGGCGCAGGTTGACCCCCTGATTGCGCGTTACCCCCCAGCGCCAGAAACGCTGCCGCCGCGCGGTACGGGCGTCCACGCCGGAATCTGTTTCCAGATCGGGAACGACGGTGGAAAAAGGTTTGGAGGTGTTCTCCAACTGCTGGCGGAATTGTTCGTCGGCATCGGCGATAAACTGTACCAATTTGGCGCGGATTACTTCACCGCTGTTTTCCATAACGAACTCGATAATATCGCGCAGCTTGAGTCCCAGGGCGTAATCTTCGATACTGCCGTTGAAGCCCTGGCTGCACTGGCGGACAAACTCCTTCCAGTCCATCATCAGGTGGACAAACTCGTCTTCGTCGTTCCAGTCCAGATATTCATGTTGTTGCAGAAGTCTGGCAATCTGATCCTGCTCGCCGCCGGAGAGAAAAAAATCGTCACTGGCAGTAGTGGACTGCATGTCAAATATCTCCACCAGTTCAGCGCAGTAATTGACATAATCCAGCTCAGCATGATCA
This sequence comes from Desulfuromonadaceae bacterium, assembly GCA_027065245.1. GTDB lineage: Bacteria > Desulfobacterota > Desulfuromonadia > Desulfuromonadales > Desulfuromonadaceae > Desulfuromonas. The sequence continues at coordinate 1,455 of JAMOOS010000148.1, forward strand.
AACTGTTGTAACTGCGGCGGCAATAGCAGGCGGTCGAGATTGGTGAGGGAAAAATGGTCATGGGCAAAATCGGCCGGAAACAGCAGCTCCTTGCACTGGGGCAGCCCAATACGGGTCAGAATGTGCATGGCGCGGATATTGCTGCGGGTAAAGCAGGTAAACGCTTTTTCCTCCGAGAAGAACAGTTCAGCACCCTGGCGACTGTTGGCCAGACCGAAACCGACAAAGCCATCATGCACCAGGCGGGAAAAATATGGTTGCAGCAACGTCATTATCTCATTGCTGGCCATGTAGGGGGAGTAGAATACTGTCGGCGCCGTAGGAATCTCGCTGACAGGATGATCTACCTGTTGCGGGTAGTATTCCAGCACAAAAAAACTCTCATCCCCCACCAGCGGCAGGCAGGCGGAAAACAGCTCAAACAGGCGATTGCAGTCGATGAGAGCGGCAAAACGGAAAGAATCGTCGCACTCCTCCATGGGCGAACAGCAAAACCCTTGGTGAATGTTGAAATCGCGGCGGCACAGTTCCGATTCCCATACCCGCAGGCCGCACGGCTGATCAAAAGAGAGTGTTGGCAATAGTTTCTCCCGCTGGCAATTAGTTACACGATTAAGCCCGGCACCTGGATATCCCCGGCCAAGCCTGCGGGAAAAGTAATCCAACAGACGCATTAAAGTCAACCGCTGTGGGCCGAAATCCAACGCGGTTAAAAAACGGCAGTTGTAAAAGGCACGTTCCGGTTCTGTAGTGATCAAGCAAAACCGGGCACAACCACCAGCCTGCAAGCAGATCATTTCAGCCTAATATATCTACTAACGAAAGGAGATAGGCAGAATCAAT
>JAMOOS010000149.1 GCA_027065245.1 Desulfuromonadaceae bacterium
CCGCGCCGGACTACCCGGCCAACGGGTGGAAACCGATTTACGCCCGCTGGCCCAGGCGAGCCACAGCAGCGGCAATCTGGCGGTAATTATCGTCGCCGCACCGTAGGGGCGGGTCCCCGTTCTCGCCCGTACAGGAACACAATGTTTACGGATTACACCGTAGGGGCGGGTCCCCGTGCCCGCCCGTACAGGAACACACAGGAGACTGACATGGCAAAAAACATCCTCATCTTCACCGGCAACGGCAAAGGCAAATCCACCGCCGCCTTTGGTATGACACTGCGTGCCCGCGGCCACGATCAGCGGGTATTTATCATCCAGTTTATGAAAAAAGACAGCGCCATCGGCGAACTGGTAAGTCTGAAAAAACTGGGGGTGGAGGTGGAACAGTGCGGGCTGGGTTTTGTTCCCCGCCCCGACAATCCCAAATACGCCGAACACCGTGCCGCCGCTCAGCGCGGCTTTGAGCGGGTGCGCCAGATTCTGGCCGCCGGAACATACGACCTGGTTATTTTAGACGAAGCCTGCGGCGCCCTGGCCCACGGTCTGCTCGACGAAGAACCGCTGCTGCAGGCGCTTAACGACGCCAAAGAACCGGTAAACATCGTTCTCACCGGCCGCAACGCCAGTATCGGTCTGCGCCGGATAGCCGATACGGTGAGTGAAATTGTCCACGTAAAACACGCCCTGGACGAAGGTACCGCAGCACGCAAGGGGATAGAATTTTGACCGTCCCCCGCCTGCTTATAGCCGGAGCCCACAGCGGCGTGGGCAAATCGTCGCTGACGCTGGCACTGGTGGCCGCGCTGCGCGCCCGGGGTCTGGAGGTACAGACCTTCAAGGTGGGACCGGATTATCTCGACCCCGGCCATCTGCGCGCCGTATCAGGGCGCGAATGTTACAACCTGGACGGCTGGATGTGCTCGCGCGACTACTGCCGCGCCATGTTCGCCAGTGCCTGCGCCGCCGGCGAACGCCGCGCCGACATCGCCATTATCGAAGGGGTGATGGGACTGTTTGACGGCGGCAGCGCTACCACCCTCGACGGCAGCAGCGCCGAAATCGCCACCTGGCTGGATGCCCCGGTGGCGCTGGTGGTCAACAGCCACGGCATGGCGCGCAGCGTGGCGGCACTGGTGCATGGCTACGCCACCTTTGAGTCACGGGTAAACATTGCCGCAGTCATCGCCAACTTTTGCGGTAGCGCCAGCCACATAGAGCTGCTGCGCAGTGCTCTGGAACAGGCGCAACTGCCGCCGCTGGCCGGTGCCGTACCGCGCGGGGCGCTGCCGCAACTGCCCAGCCGCCATCTGGGGCTGGTAAGCGCCGCCGAGCAACAGTGGGACGACACCCGCCGCCGCGCTTTCGCCACCGCAGCGACGACGCATCTGAATGTGGAGCTACTGTGCCGACTGACGACGGCAGCGCCCCCGCTGCCCGCCACGGCTACGCCACCGCCGCAACCGGGCACGCCGGTGCGGCTGGCGGTAGCGCGCGACGCGGCGTTTCAATTTTACTACCCCGACCTGTTCCTCGAACTGGAACAACGCGGCGTGGAGTTGTGCTTCTTTTCGCCCCTGCGCGACAGCCACCTGCCACCGGACTGCGCCGGGCTCTACCTGGGCGGCGGCTACCCGGAGGTGTACGCCGCCGAGCTGGCGGCCAACCGCGCCATGCTGGAACAGGTGCGTGAATTTTGTGCCGGTAACCGGCCGGTATACGCCGAGTGCGGCGGCCTGCTCTATCTGTGCCGCGGCATCGACTGCGACGGCGGCGCGCACGAGTTTACCGGCGTACTGCCCTGCCGGGCGCAGTTGCTGACCAAACGACAGGCGCTGGGCTATGTGGAGGTGACGCTGGAACACGCCACCATTTTTGGCGCGGCGGGCGACACGTTACGCGGCCACGAGTTCCACTACTCGCGCCTGAGCGACGATCCGGCAGGCCGGGACGGCTGGCGCCACGCCTATCGGGTACGCCACAACCGCAGCGGCACCATCTGCGCAGAAGGTTACCAGCGCGGCAACATCCTCGCCAGCTACGTCCACCTGCACCTGGCCTCGCGCCCGCAGGCACTGGATATGTTCGTGGCGGCGCTGCGCCACGCGGAACCGGCCGGATTTGCCAAGGTCCCCTGTGACGCAGCCGAACGCAGAGAGACGCCACAAAGATGGGTGTCCCCAACTGTTTGAGCGCAGCGAGTTTTGGGGACATCTTTGTGGCGACGACCGCAGTGAGGGCACCCGCAGGGCAAGGAGCGGGGTGCGTTTTTTTGCTTCGTT
>JAMOOS010000150.1 GCA_027065245.1 Desulfuromonadaceae bacterium
GGTCGAGGACAGATTTTCGCTCGTTTGCAGGCTAATAGCCGTAGCTATTGGTCGAAAAGGAGCGGAAATATGCACCGGCCAGGCGGTTTTGCAGCCGATGCATGGAAAGTCCGACAGGCTCCTAGCAATCAACCACACAGGATCATCACAACATGACATCTACCAACAAACAACTATGGCAAACCGTCATTTTTCTACTGCTGAGCAAATTTATCACCAACCAGCAGCAACAATTCAGCCGCAAACAACTGATCAACGCTAAAAACGTGGAACTGGCTGAACGCTTTGCCAATATCGTTGGCGACAATGCCGCCGTCGGCAAAACAAAACTGGCCCTCAACAAGGCATTGCAACAACTTATTGACAACGGCAGCATCAATGCAGTTGCTGGCGACACCATGCAACTTACAGACACCGGTTTCGCCGCCATGCAGCAACGCCGTCAGGAAGCCATGACCAAAATAGCCGCCAGCTTCCCCGACAGCTCTGCACAGAAAAAACACTGATACCTGCTGAATCATTACGACCCTGTTGGACAACAGTGCGCAGGTGCTGCTATTTCATTAAAAGGAATACGCCTGCGATCAGCAACGAAAGAGGTGCCATGCCATCTACCCCAGACCAGCCACTGCCACAAGTACTGTGCGTAGACGACGAAAAAGGGATTCTGCGTGCCCTGCGCCGGGTGCTGATGGATGAAGAGTGCGATGTAACCACCGCCAACAGCGGCGCTGAAGCGCTGGAGTTGTTGCCACAGTTGGACAATCTGGCGCTGATTATTTCTGACCAGCGCATGCCGGAAATGACCGGGGTGGAGTTTCTCCAGCAGGCCAAAAAACTGCGCCCATCCGCATACCGGGTGATGCTCACCGGCTATGCCGACATCAACGCCACCATGGATGCAGTTAACAAGGGGGAGATCTGGCGCTACGTCACCAAACCGTGGGATGACGATGCCATCATCGCCCTGGTACGCGATGCCATCCGCCAGTATCAACTGGAGCAGGAAAACACCCGCCTGCACAAACTGGTACAGCGACAAGCAGAAGAGCTTAAACAATGGAACGAACGCCTTAAGCAGCGGGTTCTGGCTCAAACCAACCGCATCCGCGAAAAACACGAGGAACTGGCCTACGCCAACAAGCAGTTACGCCAGAGTTTTGACCAGACCCTGCTGGCATTTGCCCGCCTGATCGAACTGCGCGACAAAAACTTTAAAAACCACTCTCACAATACCTGCGCTATCACTGAGAAAAGCGCCCTGAAACTGCGTCTGGATAAAAAGCTGACAGAAGATATCCGTATTGCCGCCCTGTTGCACGGCATCGGCAAAATCGGCACACCGGATCACCTGCTGCGCTGTCGCTACGAGGATTTGTCTGCCAGCGACAAAATCATCTACGACATGTATACCGTGCGCGGACAGACCACCTTGGACCCAATTGCCGAACTGCGCAGCGCCAGCGTTATCATCCGCCATATCATGGAAAATTACGACGGCAGCGGCACACCGGACAAGCTGAAAGGAGATAAAATACCGCTGGGATCACGCATAATTGCCATCGCCGAACACATCGACCGGCAACTGGGCAGCGGCGCGTTCGCGACACTGGATCTGATTATAGAAGACATGGAAAAACTGGCCGGCAAGCGTTTTGACGCCGATCTGTTGCCTATAGTAGCCAAAGCGGCACGCGATTTCTATGCCGAGGCCAATATCGACGACAGCACCGCCAACCGGCGCGAAGTACCACCAGGTGAGTTGGAGGAAGGGATGATGGTACTGCGCGATGTGTACAGCGGTACCGGGCTGCTGCTACTCAAACAAGGCTCCATCCTGACCGCCGAAACCATCGCCTCGCTACAGCGCTACTACAAAAGCGATCCGCCCGATACGCCAGTGCTGGTATTCGACAGCAATGCTGACTAACTTTGCACAATTTCTGGGGAAGGTCACTGAGCCCGTAGTAGCAGATGCACCGGAATCATGGCAATAATAATGCCACGGTCGCGATCGTCGTTGAGATAGCTGCCGGTGGCAATGTACTCACCGTCGCCACACTCGATACGCTCGGTAGCGGCACCAGCACTTTTAATCAGTTCAATAAGTGCCAGCAACGACGATGGCAACACGTCATCACTTTTTTCACCCAGCAGCATGGAATCAGGTGCCAGAATCCGCGTAGCCTTGTCGTTGGCCTGTACCACGCAATCCTCAATATCTATCCCGAATACCGCCACCGGCAGGCAATCGAGAATATCCTGCGCCAGTTGCAGCACCTGGCTGCGCAATTCCAATGCCTGGGTGCGCTGCTGCACCACATCTTCCAGATGGGCATTGATCAGCAGCAATTCGCGATTGCGTTCCTCAAGCTGGGCCGAAAGTTTGCTGTTAGTGCGGTTGAGATAAAAGGTTTCCACTGCGTTGGCGATATTGACGCGCAACTCCTCGTCGTTCCACGGTTTGGGTATAAACTTGTACACATGGCCGATATTTATCGCCTCTACCACCGCCACCGTATCGGCGAAACCGGACAGCACAATCCTGATGGTGTCGGGCCAGCGCTCATGCACCTGGCGAAAAAACTCCACGCCGTTCATCTGCGGCATACGATAATCGGACACCACTACGCTCACGCCCGGTTCCTGTTCGAGGATTTCAAGCCCCTCCTCACCAGATTCGGCAAACAGCAGCTCGTAGTTATCCTCATCCATAAACAGGCGCCGCAGCGAACGCAGCACGTTGACCTCGTCATCGACGAATAATATTTTGACCTGCTCATCAATTGAATTAACTTTCACAGCGCCCCCGTTTATTGTAGAGTTAACAGGCGTTAGCCTACCAAATGCTGTTTCTATTGCAAAGCGATGATTATTACACACCGTAAAATGTTCTGTTCATGCGGCACTTAAATTGACGGGAGCTGATTGAATCTATGACCAACATAAATACGACCATGACCGGAGCCCTGTTCGGCAACGCTGCCTCGGCACTTTCAGACAGGGAGCTGCGCATGTTGCTTGCCAGCTACGCCCGTTTCAGCCATGAGTTCATGATCTGGCGCGACGACAACGGTACCAACAAGTTTGTTTCACGCTCCTGTCAGCGCCTTACCGGCCATACGCCCGATAATTTTCTCACCAACAGTGCTTTTCTGGAAAAAATCATCCACTACGAAGATCTGCCCATGTGGCGTGAGCAACACGCCGATGGCCACATACACAAACCGATTCACGTGCGTCTGCAATCCAGCAACGGTGATTACATCTGGTTTGAACACACCTGTTGCGCGGTAGACAACGATAGCGGCTTCAATGGTGTTATCGGCTATTTTGTCGATATCAACGCCATCAAACATGCCCAGGCTATTCACAGCAAACTCACCCTGGCCATCGACCAGAGCGACAACGGTTTTGCCATTCTGGACAAAAACGGCATCATCGAATACGCCAACACCGCCTTTCTCGATCTACAGGTAGACGACAGTATCGATATCGGCACCCCGCTGCCTCTGCTGGCGCCAGGTTCGGCACGTATCAAAGAGATTGTCGACGAACTGCTCAAAGGGAGAATCTGGCACGAACATTTTTCCATTGAACTGCCCAGCGGTGCGACGCTATGGCAATCTATCAAGATATCACCTATTTACGATAACAATCGCCACATCAGCCATTACATGGTTTTTCTCATCGACATCACGCAAAAAACGCGCAACCGCGACAAGATGCAGCAGTTATTTGCCATGGTGGAGCAAAGCAAACAGGAATGGGAACGTTCTCTGGACTGCATCAGCGACGTGGTTATTCTAGCGGACAACAATGGTAATGTCAGGCGCATCAATAAGGCCGTGGGCACCATGTTTGATACAGATATGGACGACATACTCGGCAAACACTGGAGTGAGCTGTTGCCGCCGGAAATGCGCCAACTCGACAATTTACCTGAAGAGCATGAATTTCATGATGAAAAACGCGACCGCTGGTTTTACTACCATATCTTCACTTTCGACGGCGATGATCTGGCCAGCAAAGTAAAACAGGTTGTCACCATCCACGAAACCACCAACACCTGGCGTATTACCCGCGAGCTGGCTGACGCCTACGAACACCTGAAGGCCACCCAGGGGCAGCTGCTGCATCAGGAAAAAATGGCTTCCATAGGTCAACTTGCCGCCGGCGTCGCCCACGAAATCAACAATCCCACCGGATTTATAACCAGCAATTTATCCAGCCTGGGCAAATATATCGGGAAACTGGCCGACTATATAACTCTGCTGGAGCAAAGCCTGCAAGACTGCGGCAACGATGATCTGCGTACCAAAGTACAGCAGCAACGCAAAAAGATGAAAATCGACTTTGTACTGGAGGACATAGATGATTTGATTGCTGAATCACTGGAAGGGACACAGCGGGTAAAAACCATCGTACAGAACCTGAAGAGTTTCTCGCGCGTGGACGACACCGGTTTTTCGGTGACCAACCTGCACGAATGCCTAGAAGCAGCTCTGAGCATCGCCTGGAACGAGATCAAATATAAAGCCACCGTCAACAAGGACTTTCAGCCGATACCGGAAATCTACTGTTCGCCGCAGCAACTGAATCAGGTTTTCCTTAACCTGCTCGTCAACGCCGCTCAGGCCATTGAAGACAGCGGCGAAATCACCGTGGCCACCGCCACCAGTGAGCCGTGGGTGGTGATCACCATCAGTGACACCGGCAAGGGGATCAAACCAGAGCATCTTAATCGCGTTTTCGAGCCGTTTTTCACCACTAAAGAGGTGGGTAAAGGCACTGGCCTGGGGCTGAGCATCTGTTACGACATCATCAAAAAACACCACGGGGATATTTTTGTCGCCAGCAAGCCGGGTAAAGGCACCACCTTTACCATCAAGCTGCCCATCGAAGCGCCGCAACAGCAGGATAAAAGCTGACCGCGACCGCCATCAGCAACAGCGACGCAAAATCTCCTCGATCACAGCGGCGCTATAATCACGCAACCCCCACTTTTGCGCCAGCATGGTGGCGTTGGCGGCAATGGCGGGAATATCGTCGGCGGCAATACCGGCCTGCACCAGCGTTACCGGCGCGCCGCTGGCGGCAAACCAGCGTTTGAGAGCCGCTATACCAGCTGCGGCCAGCTCGGAATCATCTGCGCCATTCAGGGCGAACACCCGCCGGGCAAACTGGGCAAATTTATTTGCATCGCGCTGTGCCGCCCAGCTCATCCAGCCCGGCATCACCACCGCCAGCCCGGCACCGTGAGCGATATCGTACATGGCGCTCAGCGAATGTTCAATCATGTGGTTGGGAAAACCGTACGCACCGATACCAGCGGTGGACAAGCCGTTCAACGCCCAACTCGCCGCCCACATCATGGTGGCGCGCGCCTCGATATCGTCGGGTCGGCGCAGTATCTGATCGGTGCTTTCCATAATCGTCTGCACCAGCCCCTCGACAAAACGATCCTGCAGCGGCGTCTGCTCGCGGCTGGTAAAATAGCCCTCCAGCAGATGGGAGATGGCATCCACCGCAGAATAAGCGGTGTAGTCGGCAGGCACGCTGCAGGTAAGCTGCGGATCGAGAATCGACACCTTGGGATACAGACACGGCGCACTAATATCGAACTTCTGCTTCGTCTGCTCGTTGGTAACCACACCGCCACAGTTCATCTCACTGCCGGTGGCCGCCAGAGTCAGCACGGTAACCAGCGGCAACGCCTGTTTCGGCCTGGCTGCGCCGGTAAAAAAATCCCACACGTCGTTATCGGCCAACGCCCCGGCGGCGATGCTTTTGGCTTCATCCAGCACACTGCCGCCCCCCACGGCGACAACAACATCCACCTGCTGTTCCCTGGCCATCTTCACACCGGCGCGTACATGGGACAACACCGGATTCGACTTGACGCCGCTGTGCTCCAGCCACTCGATACCACTGTCGCGCAATGCCGCGGTAACCTGAGCGTAAACGCCACTGCGTTTGATACTGCCCTGGCCATACACCAGCAACGCCTTGCGCCCCCAGGCGGCAGCATACTTGCCCACCTTGGTAACGGTATCGACGCCAAAGACAATTTTGGTCGGATTATGAAATACAAATGGCTGCATCAGTCAGATCTCCATTAGCGGTTAAACCAGCACTCTGTCGAACTTTCCATGAAACGGCGGCAAGACTTTCGCGGCGCTCCGTACCGTCCGACACACTCCCGACATCAGGTACTCAAGGCGGCTACCACATCATCGAGCGCCATAGCTTCGATAACCAGCCGTTTATGTCGGCTTTTATGACCACTTACCAGGCGTACCCGGCTTTTGGCGCACCCCAGAGTTTTGGCGATAAACTGCTGGCACAGCTTGTTGGCGGCACCATCCACCGGCGGCGAGCTCAAGCGCACTTTAAGCTCATCACCCTGAACACCGCACAAAGTGTTTTTGCTTGCCCGCGGCTGCACCACCAGTGCCACCACCACATCGTCGCCCTGCTGTTGTGCCCAGGTCACCGCCATTGTCAGAATATCCGCTTAAAAGCTGTAGGCGATGGAGTGGAGGATAACCACCAGCATCCGTTGGCAAAAGGACAACGCCAGCAAAATGATGACAGGCGTAAAATCGATACCGCCGAAGTGCAGCGGGATAAGACGCGCCACCCGCCCCAGCACCGGCTCGGTGGCACGGTAGATAAAACGCACCACCGGGTTATACGGATCGGGATTAACCCACGACATCAGCGCTCTGGCGATGATCATGAAAATGTAGATGGTAAATGCCAGATCAACCAGACCGGCCAGGGAGAGAAACAGCTCACGGAGAATCATCGTTTAATCTTCTTTCATTTACAAGCAGGAACGCAGCCACGGCACCCCAACGGCAGCCGACGGTTTTACCAGGTCAAACATCGGGTTTATCGCAACAACATTACGCCAGAATCATGCGGGTTTTTTTGACATCAGCCAGCGAACAGGATAGAGTGCCGCCAGTGTGTTTGTCAAGCCACAGGCCATGATTCACATCTATTACCAGCGAGGAGAACAGCAGATCATGCAGCAGACCAACAATCTCAATGTACGAGGGTTTACCGAGGTTATCGCACCGGAAAATCTCAAGCAGGTGTTTCCCCTGTCGGCACCGGCAGCGGAATTTGTTACCGCCTCCCGCGCCCAGATCAAGGATGTTATCCACAATCGCGACAAGCGCCTGATGGTCATTGTCGGCCCGTGTTCCATCCACGATCCGGCCGCAGCGTTGGATTATGCCCGCCGCCTCAGCACTCTGGCCGCCGAACTGAAGGAGCAACTGCTTATTGTGATGCGGGTCTATTTTGAAAAACCGCGCACCACCATCGGCTGGAAGGGGCTTATCAACGACCCCGATCTCAACGACAGCCATCAGATATCCAAGGGGCTGGGCGTGGCGCGGCAGTTGTTCTGCGCCATCACCGATATGGAAATTCCAGTGGCCACCGAGATGCTGGACACTATAACACCACAGTATTTTGCCGACCTCATCAGCTGGGGCGCCATCGGCGCGCGCACCACTGAGTCACAGCCCCACCGCGAGATGTCCAGCGGCCTGTCGTTCCCCGTCGGCTTCAAAAACAGCACCGACGGCAACCTGCAGGTAGCCATGGACGCCATGAACGCCGCCCGCCACGAGCACAGTTTTCTCGGCATCAACCACCGCGGTCAGATCTCCATCGTGCAGACCTGCGGCAACTCCGATACCCACATCGTTCTGCGCGGCGGCAACAACGGCCCCAACTACCAGCGCGACGCCATCAGCGACACCGAGCAGAAATTGCGCGCCAACAACCTGCCCGCCGCCATCATGGTCGACTGCAGTCACGCCAACTCCAACAAAGATCACACCCGTCAGGAACAGGTACTCACCGATGTGCTGCACCAGCTCAAGGACGGCAACACCAGCATCCGCGCCGTGATGATAGAAAGCAATCTCGAAGCGGGCAACCAGCCCATCGCACCGCTGGAACGGCTAAAATACGGCGTATCCATCACCGATAAATGTATCGACTGGGACACCACCGAACGCCTGCTGCGCCAGGCGGCGGCGCAGTTGCAACAGATGGGGGGACGGCGGCTGGAATAACCAGCCGCCGGTTCCGACTGGCGTTAACCGACAAGAACAAGCTCAATCGCCTCTGCAACGGTTTCGCCACACACGACCCGGTAACCACCCTTCTCTATTGGCGCAGTATACTCAGCGGGCATCTATTGCCCCTCCACTCAGGTTACCCCAGCCCGTAATGCCGTGCCAGGCGCGCGGCAATGGACTGGCCGATACTCAGTGAGGCGGTGGCCGCCGGTGACGGGGCGTTGAGCACATGGACTATGCCGCCGCAATCGCCGTCCTGAAACTGAATGCAAAAATCGTCCAGGATGGTGCCGTCTTCCGCCACCGCCTGGGCGCGGATACCGGCACCGGCGCGATAGACATCGGCAGCCGTAATAGCGGGGATGAGCTGCTGCAAATCGCGGACAAAGTAGTTTTTGATAAACGAACGGCGATATTCCTGCAATCCCACCCGCCAGAAACGCCGCGCCAAACGGAGAAAACCGGGATAAGTGAAGGTCTCGATGGTATCGCGCAGGGAGAAATCAAAACGCCCGTAACCTTCGCGCTTAAACGCCAGCACGGCGTTGGGCCCAGCCTCCACCGCTCCGTCTGTCATGCGGGTATAATGCACCCCCAAAAACGGAAAGGCCGGATCTGGCACCGGGTAGATGAGGTTGCGCACCAGCGCGCGCCGCGCCTCAACCAGTTTGTAATACTCGCCCCGAAACGGCACAATGCGCAGGCGCGGCCTAGTACCGCACAGCACTGCTACCCGGTCGCAATGCAGTCCGGCACAGTTGACGACAAAACGGGCGTTTACCCGGCCACGACCACTGTGCAGCTCGTAACCAGCGCCAACAGCGTTGACCGCGGTCACGGCGGCAGCAGTCAAAATGGTACCGCCGCCGTTCTCTACCAGGCGCGCCATGGCCTCGGTAACACGCACATAATCGACAATACCGGTTTCCGGCACCAGCAACCCGGCAATCCCCGTCACCTGTGGTTCGTAGTGGCGCAATTGTGTACCATCGAGACGGCGCACCCCGTTCAGACCATTGGCCTTGCCGCGCCGTTCCAGCTCGTCGAGGGCGGCAAGCTGCGTCTCGTTGGTTGCCACCACCACTTTGCCGCAGCGTTCATGGGGGATATTCTGCCCAGCGCAAAACTCGTACATCTGTTCACGCCCGCGCACGCAGTTATCAGCCTTTAACGAGCCGGGACGATAATACAGGCCGGAGTGGATAACACCACTGTTGTTGCCGGTCTGATGCTGTGCCAGGCGGGTTTCCTTTTCCAGCACCACCACCCGGCAGCCGTCAAGCTGCTTTGTCAGTGCCAGGGCGGTGGCCACGCCGACAATGCCCCCGCCGATTACGGCAATATCATAATTCATGTCAACCAGTTACTCCTCGCTGTTCTGCTCCAGCATCTGCTCCACGCGCAGGCGCACATCGTCGATCTGCACCCGGGCAACCGCACCATTGTCGCGCTCGCAGCGCACTATCCCTTCGGCAACCCACGCCAGCAGTTTATCTTCGTCAATCCCGAACTTGTCCGCCGCCGCTTCCACACTGTACCAGGTTTTCATCAATGCCATGATTTCCTCCTGCGTTTATGGTTGCTTACCTTGAATCTCATTCCGCTTAAGCATAGCAGTTATTTCATCGGCTGGCACGGGTTTACTGTACAGGTAGCCCTGGCCTTCATCACAGTCAGCAGCGACGAGAAACTGCTGCTGGGCTTCATTTTCTATCCCTTCGGCGGTGATACTCAAATCGAGACGGTGGCCCAGGTCAATAATGCTTTTCACCAACTCTTCACCGTTGCTGCTGCAACCTATATCCCACACAAACGAACAATCGATTTTCAACCGGTTGATAGGTAACCGTTTGAGGTAGTTAAGCGATGAATGGCCGGTACCGAAATCGTCAACAGATAGTTCTACTCCCAGGGCACGCACCTGCTCCAGCATGGCAATGGACTGCTGGGGATGACTCATGATGAATCCTTCGCTGATTTCCAGTTCCAGTGCCCCGGCGGCACACCCGGTATCGTCCAGTACCCGTTTTACCAGCGCCGGTAACCGTTTGAGCTTCAGTTGCCGTCCAGACAGGTTTACTGCCACCCTTTCCAGCCGATACCCCTGCCGTTGCCACTGTACCAGCTGAGTGCAGGCGGCACGCATAATCCACTCTCCCATGGGAATAATCAAACCGGTCTCCTCGGCCAACGGAATAAACCGGTTCGGCGCCACCAGCCCCATCTGCGGATGTTCCCAGCGCATCAACGCCTCCAGAGCCACAACTCTGCCGCTGGACAGATCTACCTGCGGCTGGTAATACACCCGCAACTCGCCGTGCTCCAGCGCTTTGCGCAACTGCGCTTCCAAAACCACCTTCTCCATAGCCGACTCGGTTAGATGGCTGGCGTAAAGTTGGTAGCTGTTTTTACCATTCTTTTTAGCCTGATACATGGCGGCATCAGCATGTTTGAGCAGTGTTTCCAAACCTTCGCAGTCACCGTCAAATTCTACAATACCAATACTGCAACTGATAAACAGCTCATAACTGTCGATATAAAACGGCTCTTGCAGTGATTTGATTATCTGCTCCGCCACACGTTCGGCATCTTCTACGCAATGGATACTCTGCAAGATAATGACAAACTCATCACCACTGATATGTGCCACGGTATCAACCTCGCGACCGTGCTGTTGCAAGCGCTCCGCCACTACCTTGAGAACTTTGTCACCGGCTCCGTGGCCCAAGCTGTCATTGATTTTTTTAAAATCGTCCAGATCGAGAAACAATACCGCGCCACGGGTATTTTCACGCCGGGCATACTGAACAGAGTGCTCCAGCCTCGCGCTGAGCAGCAGGCGGTTGGGCAAACCGGTGAGGGGATGATGATGCGCCTGATGTTCAAGCTGCTCCATGGCCAGTTTACGCGCCGATATATCCCGCAACACGGTGTGCAGCACCATTCCGTCCCCAAGGGGGATTGCGGTAAGTGAAACTTCCACCGGCACAATGCAGCCATGGTTATCAATATGATTCCACTCGAAGCGGTGCTGTCCCTGCTGCATGGCGATATGGACCATCTCTTCCGCTTTATGCTTCGACGGCAAACCATCTGGCTGCATTTCGGGTGACAATTCATCCGGCGATCGATTAATAAGCTCCTCCCGGCTGACGTAATCAAGCAGCTCCACTGCCGCGTTGTTGCAATCGATAAAATTCCCGTCTTTGATGATAAACATGGGATCGGAGGAGTTCTCAAAAAAAGTTCGATAGCGTTTTTCGCTGGCCTCCAGCCGCTCACGCATGTGATATTCGTCACTGACATCGCGGAACACCAGCACCACGCCGGTAATCTCATTATTAGCGCTGTAGATGGGCGCAGCGGAATCGGCAATATGGTAACGGCGGTCATCACGGGCGATGAGCAGAGTGTGATTGGCCAGTGCCACCACCTTGCCGTTCTTCAGCACCTGCGCCACCGGATTTTCCGCCACTTTTCTAGTTACCGCATTGATTATATTAAACACTTCCACCAGTGAACATCCTGCGGCCTCGCTTTCAGACCAGCCGGTAAGGTGTTCCGCCACCGGATTCATTCCGGTAATCACGCCATCGGTATCGGTGGTAATTACCGCATCGCCGATGGAATTGAGAGTGGTACGCAGATGCTCCTTTTCCTCAACCAAGGCGCGTTCCGCCGCATGACGATCCTTTAGGATGACATTGATATCAACGGCCATCTGCGCCAGCTCGCGAAAACGAATTTTACCGCTTTCAATCGCCCCACCTTCCGAAGCGGCCCGGGTGACCTGACTGACAAATGAGGAAACATCTCTCAGCAACCAGCGACTTACTACATGCAGCAACCATAAAAACAACGCCAACAACAACAACGATACC
>JAMOOS010000151.1 GCA_027065245.1 Desulfuromonadaceae bacterium
TGTTTTTCATCCATAACGGCACCTCCACTGCACTCACAACGGTACAATTCTGGCACAGATGGGATGGATTGTCAAAAAACCGGTACAGGTTGATGCCAACGTTCGCGCATAGTGCAAATATCGCCCCATTTTTCGCACACCGTCATCATCCCCGCAAAACCCGCCATCCCGTACGGGCGTATGGCGATACGCCCATGTCAATGCGCACCGCCCGCGTTTGCGCGTAACGGGAAAAGGGCGTATTGCCATACGCCCCTACATGTTGATTATTTATTGCTGGTGCTCTATTCTTCGAATATCAGCCAACTGCCGAGGAGATTAAATACAGTGGAGATTACCCCTGCGGATATTGCCGCTGTTTCGGCGCTGCAACCAGTTACGGCACTAAAAGGGGAGCAGGCGGCTCTGACGCGCGATCTGGTACTCAATCAGATGGTGCGGGCGCTGGTGGTGGGCAGCGACGGCGATAAAGCGGTACTCGATTTCGGCGCCGCGCGTCTGCCGGTGCGCAGCGAAGTACCGCTGCAAAATGGGGAGCAGCTCAGTCTGCGCGTGGTGCAGTTACAGCCGCAGTTGCAATTGCAGGTGGTTAAAAGCGCAGATAGTTCCATAACCGGCCTGATTCGCTTTCTCGATCCTTCTACTTCTTTGGGAAGACAACTGACGCAACTGCTGAATATGCGCCAAAACGGTTCTGCCGCGCCCGTTACAACTCCGACAGCGCCGACGGTGCCCGCCCCGCCGTCGGCAAATGCGCCCCCATCTGCCAACATCGCCGCACCGCAACAATCGACAGTTCCCACAACCGCATCGCCCCCTGTACCACCGCCGACATCAGGCAAAGCGGCTGCGCCACCGCCGCTACCCACTTCCAACACCGCGACATCCAGCGCTACGCAGCCAACACCGCCGCCACAACCAGCCAGCACCAGCAACACTGCCGGAGCTCAACAGTCTGTTGCCGGTGACAGCAAAAACGCAACACCAAGCACGGATACACTGCCTGCAGCGGTAAGCACTGCTCCAACCGCAACATCAGCGCCCCTGCGCCTGAGTGAAAAGCAGTTGCAGGCGCTGGAGGCGGCACTGGCACCGCAGCAGTGGCAGCAACTGCAACAGATCGGCAGCCGTCTGTCCGCCGCCATGGAACGCGCCGATAACGACATCATCGTACACATGGCCAGAATCCTCGGGCTGGAGGCTCATGGCGCCGCCAGCAGCAAAAACGCCGATAACGACGCGCAACTGACCAGGGACACCAACGTAAAAGAGTTAATGCACGCTCTGCAACAGCGCGATGAAGTGCCGGAAGCGGCACGCGGTCACGCCGCTGAAATTCTCAACCAGCTCGATTCGCTGCAGCTTACCCGTCTGCGTCTGGCGCAGCAGGGGGTGCTGTTTCTTCCTCTGCCACTGGAATTTATCGATAACGGTTATGCTCTGTTTGAAACACTGGAACAGGATAGTAAACAAGGCGATAGCGAACCCGGCTGTCTGGTCGCCATCAACCTGAGTTTGCGCACCCTCGGGCCGCTGCAAGTCAATTTGCTCTACGAAAACAAGGCGCTGTTTATCCGCATCATGTGCGTCGACAACACCACTGCCGACTTTGTCCGCCAGCACAGCGAAGAGCTGCGCACCGCCCTGAGCAATTTCAACCTTCACTCCATCAAAATCAGCGACGGCGCCAGCGACCCGGCCCAGCTGCTGCTGCAGAAACTGGGCAGGGCCCAAACGGGGCAGGCAACCATGCTGGATGCGCGGGTATAGCGGTTATGAGTAGCGGCAAGGATAACAAACAGGCGGTAGCCATCAAATACGATGGCAGCAAACACACCGCGCCGGTGGTGGTCGCCAGCGGCAAGGGCCACATGGCGGAGCAGATTATCAAGGCAGCGCGTGAAGCGGGGGTGGAAATAAGCGAAAACGCCGATCTGGCCGAAATGTTGAACAAAATCCCCGTCGGCAGCGAGATTCCGGTGGAACTGTACCAAGCGGTAGCCGAGGTGCTGGCCTTTGTCTACCGGCTCAACAACAAACGGCGTTGACATATAACGCCTACCATTATAATGCCTGCCATGATACAATACTTCAAAACAAAAGGTACGGAAGATATTTTCAACGGTGTGACATCCCGCGCCGCCAGGCAATGCTGTCCTCAACAGTTGTGGAATATTGCGCGGAGAAAACTGGATCAGATCAATCGCGTCAATAACGTTAACGAGCTGAACATCCCGCCGGGCAACCGTCTGGAACAGTTAAGAGGGG
>JAMOOS010000152.1 GCA_027065245.1 Desulfuromonadaceae bacterium
ACCGATACCATGACGGTGGAGGTGGCGATGGCGATATCCATGGGAACGCCGCAGACCAGCACCATCAGCGCCAGTTTAATGATGCCGCCGGTAACGCCGAGCATACCGCACAGCAGGCCGATGGCGGCGCAGGAACTGATGACCAGCGGCAGGTTTACGGCGTAGTCGACACCGTTGAAGTTGCGCCGCCAGCGTCCCCATGCCGCTGGCAGCGGTGTGTCGCGACGCTGGGGCATTTTTTGCCGCATAAGATAACCGGCCAGCAGCAGTATGGCGGCCAGCAACACCTTGAGCACCGCTTCCGGCACCAGGTTACTGAAATAATAGCTGCCGATAAAGGCCATGATGTCGGTGGGCGGGTCGATGACCAGGGCCAGTTTCCAGTCGATATTGCCACGGCGCAGAAAAATACTCATTGCGGCCAGCGAAGTGGTCGCAATGAGTATAAGGCTGATGGCCGGCGCCTGTTTAATGGTAAAACCGGCAAAGAGGAGTATGGGCACATAGAGGATACCACCGCCCAGCCCCAGCATGGCGAACAGAGTGGAGATAACAAAAAACACCAGCGCCAGCGGCAGCAGATATTCCATAATTGTTTTCCTCTATCGCGTTATTTTATCCACACTGTCTGGATATTGACAAACTCTTTGATGCCGTAGTGGGACAGCTCGCGGCCAAAGCCGGAGATACCGGTACCACCGAATGGCAGGCGCGGATCACTTTTGACCATGCCGTTGACAAACACCGCACCGGCGCGCACCCGTGCCGCCAGCCTTTCCCCTCTGGCGCTGTCCTGCGTCCACACTGAACCGCCCAGGCCGAACTCGGTATCGTTGGCCACGGCGATGGCTTCATCGGCGTCTTTAACTTTGATGACGATGGCCACCGGGCCGAAAAATTCCTCGTTGTAGGCGGGCATCCCTTTGCTGACATTGACCAGAATGGTGGGCGGATAGAATGCGCCTTTGCCCACCGGCTTGCCGCCGAGGATCACCTGCGCCCCTTTGGCCAGCGACGCCTCCACCTGCGCATGCAGCTCGTGCATCAGGTCTTCACGCGCCTGTGGGCCGAGCTGGGTAGTTTCATCGCGGGGATCACCCATCTTGAGGGCGGCCATATTGTCTTTGAAACGGCGCAAAAACTCATCGTATACCGCCTCTACCACAATAAACCGTTTGGCGGCGATACAGCTCTGCCCGGAGTTGATGCAGCGTCCCTTGGTGGCCACCTGCGCCGCCTCGTCGAGATCGGCATCTTCCAGAACGATGAACGGATCGCTGCCGCCCAGCTCCATCACCGATTTTTTAAGTGCGGCACCGGATGCGGCGGCTACCTTGCGCCCGGCGACATCGCTGCCGGTAAGAGTGGTGGCCACCACCAGCGGATTGTCGATAACCTGTTGCACTTTGGCGGCGCCGATCATCAGGGTACGAAACACATTGGCGGGAAATCCAGCCTCGACAAACACCTGCTCGATGGCCAAAGCGCAACGCGGTACGTTGGAGGCGTGCTTGAGCACCCCGACGTTACCGGCCATCAGTGCCGGGGCGGCAAAGCGAAACACCTGCCAGAACGGAAAATTCCACGGCATTACCGCCAGTACAATCCCCTGGGGACGGAACGCTACATATGATTTTCCAGCGTCGCTGGCGATAATCTCGTCGGCCAGCATCTGCTCGGCATTGTCGGCGTAATACTCGCATACCAGAGCGCATTTTTCCGCTTCGGCGCGCCCTTCCACCACCGGCTTACCCATCTCCAGCGCCATCATTTCGGCAAATTCGCCGCTGCGCTCGCGCAGTATGGCGGCGGCGCGCAGCATGGGCTGGCGCCGGGCGGCAAAGCTCATCTCGCTCCACGGTTTGTACGCCTGATGCACATCGGCTATGATGGCATCCACTTCGGCGGATGACATTTCGGTAAAAGTTTGCAGCAGTTCCCCGGTGGCCGGGTTAAGTGATTCCAGTGCCATGACAGTCTCCCCAGATAATGCAGTGATCAAATAAACATCGTGCCACGCAACACCGCAATCGGCACAGCGCAGCGTTCAAACAACCCCATTGTGCCGAATATGGGCGGCTAATTCAAGATTGATATCTGCCCCGACAGTGATTAGGTTGAATGCAGCACACAAATAAGCGCACGTTGATCTGTAAAATTGCTCCGATTGGGGCTATAGTGGCGCGGCAGTCTTGTTTACTACATCTTGCATACAGGGAGTTTCTTTTGGACTGGAAACGTTTTTTCGACAGTATCGGCCTTAACGGCACCCGCTGGCAGTGGAAGATTATGCTGTGGCAGCGCAAGCTGAAACAGGGGGGACATTCAACTCACGGCTACGGCGGCAGTGCCATGGCCACCAATATTCTGCTGATCCTCAACCTGGCTTTTTTTACCGCCATGGTGCTGCGCGGCATATTTTACGGTGGCGTGTTCAACGCCCTGCTCCATCCCGGCAGCGAGCTGCTGGTGATCAGCGGCGGGCAGTGGTGGCCGTGGGTATTGGAGCATCATCAGTGGTGGCGCTGTATCAGCTACGCCTTTACCCACGCCGGTTTGATCCATATCGGCTTCAATATGATGGTGCTGTACCAGATCGGCCCGCAACTGGAGCGGGAGATCGGCAGCGCCGGTTTTATCAGCGTATATGTACTCTGTACCGTATGCGCCACACTGCTGGGGCTGTTCTGGCATCCAGATATTGTGGTGGTGGGCGCTTCGGGGGCGCTGTTTGGCCTTATCGGTTTTTCCATCAGCTATTTTCATCGTGTCGGCGGTCAATATGCCCTGGCGCAACGCGATTTTATGCTTAAATGGGCGCTGTTCGCGTTTGTCTTTGGCTTTATGGTGGGGGCGGACAATGCCGCTCACCTCGGCGGTGCCCTGTGCGGGTTGGCGTGTGGAGCGCTGTTCCCCATTACGGTACGCGGTCGCCAGAACTGGCGTGTACCCATCAACGTTGTCGCCATTATCTGCACTGTCGCCACTGGCGCCAGCCTGGCCATGGTGGTGGCAAGCTGGGTGGCGAACCATGTCTAAACAGAAATATCCGGTAACAGCGGCCACGCGCTGGCTGAAACAGCAGCGGGTAGATTTCATCCCCCATCTGTACAAATACCAGGAACGTGGCGGCACCACCGTTTCGGCGCGCGAACTGGGCGTGGACGAACACCATGTGATAAAAACGCTGGTGATGGAAGATGACGGCAAAAAGCCGTTGCTGGTGTTGATGCACGGTGACCGCACCGTTTCCACCAAAAATCTGGCGCGTATCCTCGGTGTAAAAAAGATCGCTCCGTGCGCCCCGGCCAGCGCTAACCGCCACAGTGGCTATTTGGTTGGCGGCACCTCACCTTTCGGCTGTGCCACACAGATGCCGATTTACGTGGAGCGCACCGTTTTAGAGCTGGACAGAATCTACATCAACGGCGGCAAGCGTGGTTTTCTGGTGGAGATAGACCCGGCGGTACTGACGGAAAAACTGCAGGCCACGGCGGTGGATGCAGCGGTGGCACGTTAACCTGCAACAAGTACAAAACCGGGACAGCCCCCGCACGGAGACTGCCCCGGTTTTGCTGCAAACGAGCGATAATCTGTGGTCTAACAGTCGATTTTCGCTTCGATCCGTAAAGTCCGACACACTCCCGGCTGTGGTTTAAAAACGCATATTCAGCTCGCCGAGAATGGCGTGGCTGGTGTAATCGTTACGCCAGATGGCGTCGTAACGCAGCGAGGTGCTTACGCCGCCAGCGCCGATAAAGGAGATGCCAGCGCCAACTTTGACCCCGTCTCTGTCCACATCCTGACTATCGAGGCTGAAACTGCTCTGCGGTGCCACGGCAAAGGAGGCATCCAGCGGATTGTCGTCGATATGGTAATCATGATCCCACGCCAGTGTAAACTGCGGCACCAGTGTTCCCGCCGCCACGGGGAAATCACCGCTCAGGCGAATACCAATATCGGAATACAGTGCCTGGCTGCTACGCTCATCCACCAGCAGGTTGTAATCACCGCCGCCGCGCTCGGCGTAGCTGTCCTCCTCAACATCAACATAGCGTAACGCGACAAACGGTTGCACCTGCCAGGTAGCCAGATTGAGGTTGTAACCAAACTCGGCGCTACCGCTCCAACTGTAGCCTTTGTGGTCGCTGCTGGTATGGCGCATGGTGTGGAACACCTCCATGTCGCGACTGCTGTCGTAACGGTGGCGGCCGTATGTCAATGTGGCGTCGATATAGAAGTGATCCTCAAACCGGCAGGCATATAGCGAGAACTGGCTGTTGTCGATATCGCCACTGCCGTCATGGCCGTCGGTGTCGAGATCGGTTCTGGTTTTGGCAAAGGAGAAGCCGACGATATAGCGGTTGTTTATCATGGCATCCATGCCGCCGACGACGCCAAATGTATCGTATTTGTAGCCTCCGTATGAACTGCTGCCGTCCTGATCACCCCACAGACCGGTGGCGGTGAGCCACATGCCGTAGTGCGGCGGTTCCTGGCTGCCAGCGCCATTGCCAGCGGCGGAAAACGCGGCTGACAGCTGCGGCGTGGTACCAGAATAGTGAGCGCTGCGCCTCAGGCTTACGGGAACATGCCCCAGATGGCGCAGGGTATTCATACGGCTTTGCAACGGCGTTTGCGCCTGTTTTACCGTGTCGATGGTGGCACGGGTAAAGTGATCGTAAAAATCGGGAAACAGCGGTTCGTAGATAGCTGCCAGCGCGGCGCTATCCGCCTGATTGAACAGATGCACCACGTAGGGCTCTACTGCCGTGGTGCCACCGGCACTCTGTACCGCATTGAAATAATCGCCGATAACTGCCTGACCGGCGCTGAGACCCGGCGGTGAAAAGTCGATATCAAGATTGAGATCAAGGCTGCGCCCGGCATTGTTATGCAGGGAGTAGTCAACCACTGCCGAAGGGGCAACGTCCAGATCCACGACTCCGGTATTGAGCCCGGCTGTTGCCGTTATAATTGGCAACGCATATCGACCCGGCAGAAGCTTCTGAGGATTATGGGTAAACAACTGCACGGTACCGGCCACATCGGCAACGCCATCCACCGCAATTTTATCGCTGTGATTGCCGTCGAAATCTACGTCTATTTCGTAGCGGCCCGAGCTTTTCTGGACATAATCGCCACCTATGCCGGTGGTATGAATTCCGTCAACACCACCCGGAGAGATGACACCACCGTTTTCCATGCTGCCACCGGCACCAAGATCAATATCGCCACCGCTGACCACATAGCCCTTGTCACCGTTGATCAGATGGTTGCTACCGCCACCGAGGCTGATATCACCGATAATGGCGTTGTTGTTATAGATGGTATCGTTGCCGTCACCACTTGACACGGCTGAGCCGCTGACACCAGCCACGGTGGTAATAATGGCGTTGTTGACCAGCACGTTATCTTTGCCGCCAAGCATGACCACGCCGCTGCCACCGTTATCGCCACCGGCGACCAGGGCACCGTTGAGGGTGATATTGATACTGCCGCTGGCGGCTGCGTAACTGGCACAGTAAATGGCGTTACTGCCGCTGCCGGTAGCCATAATATCACCGGCGGCAGTGATATTGACGCCGCCACTGCTGCCAACGCCACCGTCACTGATGGCGCGTACCCCATCGGCGCCGATACCGCTGCTGTTGACATTGCCATGCAGATTGACTGTTACAAGTCCGGCGCCGCTGGCACCTTGAGCCTGCGCCAGCACTGCATGAGCGGCGGCACCTTCGGTCCATACCGCGTCGGCGGTATCGACGGTTATATTTCCGGCCGCACCGTTGGCACTGCGACTTGAGGCGACAACAGCACGCGCGCCAGCGCCACTGGTATAGGCACCGGCCCTGCTGGTTATCTGCACATCGCCACTGCCGCCGCCACCGATGCTCCGGGCAAAGATGGCATCAGCGCCGCTGCCGGTGGTAACTGTATCGCCGCTGACGCGTACCGTTACCGTGTCGGCATTGTCCTGTACGGGATCGCTCTGGGCAAAGATGCCGCAAGAGTTATCCCCCATAGTTACAATGTCACCATTGTGTTCAACGGTTACCGCGCCGCCACCGGCGGCGCCCAGGCTGCGCGCATCCACAGCGTTGGAGTTGTCTCCTTCGGTTCTGAGCAGACCTTCGGAGTACAATGACACCACGCCGCCGCTGCCATTGCCGCCATCGCTGCGAGCATATAATCCAACCGAATTGCTTCCGCGGGTAATTACATCGCCAACGGTGGAAAGCAGAATGGCGCCACCGTCGTATGCGCCGCTGCTGGCGGCGTAAATAGCGCGCGAGTTGTCGGCGCCGGTATAAACCGTAGCGTTGTTGCTTATAGTTATATCGCCACCACTGCCACGAGCAGAACTGCTGACAGCGTGAATGGCATCGGATTCGCTGCCGAGTGTTTCGGCACCGTGGCTGCGTACTTGTACCGCAGCGCTGCTGCGACCGCCGACGCTGGTGGCAATGATTGCACCGGCGCCGGAACCTTCGGTATGCACCACATCCGCGGCAGAAACATCCACCGTGCCACTGGATCCACCTCGGCTTATGGCACTTATGCCACTGGCTCTATCACCCAAGGTTACCACCTGTTCTGCCGTATTGACATGCACGGCAGCGCTGGCGGCGGCTGCGCTGCTGACAGCATAGATACCGTCGGCAAACTCTCCTTCGCTCCAGATATCACCAGCGACATCAACGGTAACTGCGCTGGCAAGGTTGTTCATGCCGTCGCTTACAGCGTAGATGCCACGTGAGTAATCGCCTTCGGTAACAATACCGCCGCTGGCCACCGTTACCTGTCGCGCACTCTGGGCGCCACGGCTGACAGCGCTGACAGCGCTGGAATTGGCGCCGCTGGTGTAGATGCCAGCGCTGTTGACAACATCTACCCGCCCACCAACGCCATGGCCACCAATACTCATGGCGTCAATAGCAGCGGAATAATCACCAAGGGTAACTACTGCGCCGCTGTTGACAGTAACCGAACCTGCTACATATCTACCGTTGCTGATGGCGCTGATCGCCGACGCCGACTCACCCTGTGTCTGGGTTTTACCTGCTGTAACGACAGATACGTCTGCAGCTCTATCGCCACTGCTGAGAGCCACCACCCCGCGGGAAGCGGTTCCCAGGGCGGTGATATCGCCAGTTATGGCGGCTTTGACGGCACCACCACTGTTGCGACCGACACTTTGCACATAGATACCGTCGGCAAACTCTCCTGCGCTCCAGATGCTGCCAGCGGCGGCAACATCGACAACGCCACCGCTGCCGCTGCCGCCATCACTGCGGGCATAAATGGCGCGGGAACGCTCACCGAGCGTGGTAATGGAAGCGGTGGCGACTTTAACCGCGCCTGCCGCATCCAAACCACTACTATCGGTGTGGATCGCATCGGCATTGACACCGGCGGTCTGCATAATACCGCTGACGGCGACATTGATATCCGCTCCCCGATGCTTTCCACCGTCGCTGACGGCATAAACAGCGCTGGAGTCATCACCGAATGTCACCACCCGAGCAGCGGCTGCCACATTTAACGCTCCGGCGCCACCAAGGCCGCTGCTGGCGACATAGATACCGGTGGCGTTGTCGCCTTCGGTCCATACATCGCCGCCGGTGAGAACATCTATTATTCCACCACTGCCGTTACCGGCATCGCTGATTGCGCAGATACCGCGGGCGAAATCACCCAGAGTGACGGCGCCGCCGCTGCTCACGCGTACCGACTCGGCCGCCGAGACGCCGCTGCTGGCGGCGTAAATGGCATCAGCATAGTCACCGGCACTGGCGGTAACTCCGGTGGCGTCCACGTCGACGCGGCCAGCTTTATCGCCAGTGCTCAGCGCCATTATACCGCGGGAGGTAAAGCCGTGGGTGGTGATATCCGCCGTGCTGTGTACCGTAACGGTGCCAGCACCGGCTCGACCGATACTTTGTGCGTAAATTCCGTCGGCAAACTCTCCTGCGCTCCAGATGCTGCCGGAAACCGCCACATCCACGCTGCCGCCTACGCCGCTGCCAGCATCACTGCTAGCAAAGATAGCGCGCGAACGATCACCCTCGGTAGTGATGGCACCGCTGTCTACGTGGACGTCACTGGCAGCTTGAGAACCTTTGCTCAATGCGTAGATGGCATCGGAATCATTGCCACGGGTGTAGCTGTCACCATTGATATCCACATCAACTGGCGCGCCGGAATGATTGCCGCCATCGCTGCTGGCAAAAACACCACGGGAGTTATCGCCAAAGGTTACCACCCGACCCCGTCCATGGACATTGAGGGCGCCGGAACCGCTGTAACCGGTACTGGATACATAGATACCGGTGGCGTTGTCGCCTTCGGTCCATACATCGCCGCGTGCCAGTACATCTATTATACCGCCGAAGCCTATGCCGGCATTGCTGCTGGCATAGATACCGCGAGCACCTGCGCCGCTGGTTGCCACAGCGCCGGTGAGCACCTTGACGTCACCGGCGGCGACGGCTCCGCTGCTATCGAGATGAATGGCGTCGGAATAATTACCCGCTGTAACAGCAGAACCATAGACACTTACATCGAGATTGCCAGCCCTGCCGCGACGTGACTGACTCTGGGCGAAAATCGCATCAGCCCCGGCACCAAAAGTAGCGACACTACCGGCCAGGGTGAGTTTTACATCGCTGCCGTCACCACTGCCACCGGCACTGCCGACAAACAGATCGTTGACAATGCCGCCACCGCCGCCAAGACTCTGCACCAGCACACCGCCTGCACCGGCACCATAGGTAACAATGGAGCCAGTCTGATTAAGGATTACCCTGCCACCGCTGCCACTGTTGGCAGTGCTCAGTAACAACTGCGGCGCTGTAGTGCTGAACACAGCTCCACCGCCACCGCCGATGGACTGCAGCAGTATCCCATGCCCGTACATACCGTTAGTAACAATGTTGCCATTGTTAACAATGGCGATATCCCCACCATTACCGCTGGCACCATTTATACCGCCCAGAGTAACCGTGTTGCTATCAAATCCGATAAGGCGGGCATCACCCCCACCGGCGCCGATGCTTTGCACCATAATCCCCTGCGAACGATCGCCACGCGCTACAATGGAGCCCATCATATCGAGGGCGACACGACCGCCGGACAACGCCGCACCGCCATCGCTGCCTAACGCCACATCAGCCTTGCTGACACCAGTTGGTTGTGAATCGACCTGGATTTTGGCAACCTGACCATGCACGCTACCGCCACCGCCGCCGATACTTTGAACACTGACCCCCTGCGAATCTTCTCCTCTGGTGCTGGTGGAACCTTGATGACTCATTGTCACTGTGCCACCGCCGTTGTTGCTGCTGTTTTTGCCTCCCAGAGTGAAATCCATAGCCAGTTTGCCACTCTGGCGTTCCTTGACCCCTAGGTTGAGATTACCGCCGCCACCGCCGATGCTCTGACTGGTAATGGCCGCTGAGTTATCGCCTGCAGTAGCGACATTACCGGCATGTTTACCCTCCACATCACTGCCGGAGTTGTCATCACTATCTTCACCACCGAGGCCAAATACCCCTTTTACCCAGGAGACAATGTTTTCAACCACCGAGTTGACCTCGTCGATATCGACAACATTCTGATCAAGACTGCTGGCATCCTTGCTGACATCGAGAAATACATCAACGTCACCGCCGCCGCCGTTGACCGCCTGGCTGAATACCGCTTTACTGTTACTGCCGTTAGTAACAATGGTGCCATTGTTATTGACGGTTACCTTGCCGCAGCTACCGTTGTCAGTACCGCCGAGCAGCGTGGTAAACATCATGTCCGCCACCATCCAATAAGGGCTGGAGATAGCAAATTGTGACCTGCCACCGCCACCGCCGACACTTTGCGCATAAATGCCGTAACAGTTGTCGCCATTGGTGGTTATCAGGCCGGTGTGGTTTACTTCTACGTCACCGGCATCGGCGCCATCACCACCGAAACCACCGACACCGACGCTCATCAGTGCCGTCTGTGAGCTCAACCCGTTGGATAACGTGGGGTCAACCGACACCGCTATCGCGGTGGCACCGTTACCGCCACCGCCACCGACACTCTGAGCCAAAATGCCGTAGGAATTATCATCATTGGTTTCTATTACACCGGAATTGTTTACCAGCACATCACCGGCACGGTTGCCATCACCGCCGTGACCTCCGACGGCGACAGCGCTGTTCAGCCCGTTGCTGTCTGCTTTGTAAAACGCCAGATTACCCGAAATGGCCAAACCGCCGTTGCCACCGCCGCCACCGATGCTCTCGGCCACGATACCGTGGGCTTTTTTCCCTCTGGTGACGATGCTGCTGGAATTGTCCACAGTAACATCGCCGCCGCTGCCGCCGCTGCCGCCGCTGCCACCGACGCTGAGCGCCAGGGCGCTGGACGGACCTTTCGCCCCTTTGGAGACTGCTCCAGTTGCAGTTATCACCATGCTACCGTCACCGCCGCCACCACCGAGACTAAGGGCAAAGATACCGTGAGCGCCTTCGCCGGTGGTGGTGATGCCACTAAGTGCGCTCTGACCGCTATTTTTAACCACTACGTCGCCGGCACTACCACCGACACCACCACTGCCACCGACTGAAACACCGATGGTATTCCCGCCGCCGGCAGTAGTTACAGAGCCGGTAACAACGGTGCGACCGTTACCGCCGCCACCGCCGATACTCTGGGCAAAAATTCCCATCCCTTCCGTGCCGACAGTTCTGATACCGCCCAGGTTATCTACCTGGACATCATCGCTGCTACCGCCTTCGCCGCCGTCACCACCGACGGAGACAAACATTCTGGTGGCATCGGATGACCCCATATTCAGGTTGCCATTGACAACGGTGCCGCCATTGCCGCCACCGCCGCCAATACTCTGGGCAACTATGCCGTGGCCGCGTTCTCCGAATGCCTGCAGCAGTGCTTCGTTGACAACATCAACCCTGCCGCCGGTGGCACCGATGCCGCCGCTGCCGCCAACAGCAACCTGCGCACCACTGCCAGCGGTTTTTAAGCCACCACTAAAGGCGTTACCGCCGTTACCGCCACCGCCGCCGATACTCTGAGCCAGCAATGCAACGGCATGGTCACCACCTACGGTTACCGTCGCCGCGTTGAAAAGGTCGACCCTGCCGCCAGCCGCTCCGATGCCGCCTTCGCCGCCCAGGGCAACGCCGACATTGGGCGAGGTAAGACCGACAGTAGAGGCGTTACCGCCGTTGCCGCCACCGCCGCCGACACTTTGTGCAAACGCTCCGTGCGCTTTGGTGCCCGCGGTGGTAATGCTGCCGAACGCCAGCAGTTGTACTTCACCGCCGCTGCCGCCTTCGCCCCCTTCGATGCCGAGGGCGACACTGCCGTTTTTCTCACCACTTTCACTGGCGGGCATAGTGACACCGGCACTATTTACCGAACTGTTGCCACCACCGTTACCGACACTTTGCGCCAGCAGGCCGTAACTGTTGGCACCGCTGGTATTAATAGCACCGCTGGATTCCAACACCACGCCACCGCCAGCGCCGCCGGTACCGCCCTTGCGCCCCAGACCGAGGGCAACGGCACCGCCACTGCTTTTGTTAAAAATCAGATCGAAGCCAGCATTGCCGCCGCCGCCGCCGATACTCTGGGCGATAATACCGGCAGAGTTGTTGCCATCGGTGGTGATATCACCGTGATGATGCACATCGACCTCACCACCCTGGCCACCATCACCAACACCGCCGCCGATGGTAATTTTGGCTGTTTTATTGTTGGGCAGCCAGCCGAAACCGACGTTAAGATTGGCGTTACCGCCGCCGCCACCGATACTCTGCGCCAGCAGACCGTGGGCGTTACCTCCGCTGGTGGTAATTTTGTTGTAGTCGGCTACGCTGACATCATCACCGTTACCGGAGGCACCACCGCTGCCACCGATACCGAGCTCCAGAGCATAGGCACTGGATCCCGCAGGGGCATTGCTGAACGTGAACATGAAGTTGGCTCCGGCGTCGCCGCCGCCACCGCCGATACTGGACGCCTCCAAACCGGTGGCGCCACTGCCGTCGGTGCTGATTTCTCCGGCGTAGTGATTAGCGTGACCACGGTGAACTGCTACACTGCCGGCGTTGCCACCGGCACCACCGCTACCGCCGACACCGACATTAATCGGCGCCGAGCTGCGTGCTATATCAACGCTGACGTTAAAGCCGCCGGTGCCGCCGCCACCGCCGATACTCTGCGCCAGCAGACCGCGGGCATTATCACCTTCCACCTTCATCGTGCCGGAACTGTACACCGACACATCACCGCTATCGGCACCATCACCGCCACTGCCACCAACTCCGAGTACGGCAGAAAAACCGCTGGGGCTGGCACCTTCCTTGCCGTTCAGGTTCACTCCGGCGGAAACATTAAGAGCACCGCTGCCACCACCACCGCCGATACTCTGCGCCAGCAGGGCATGGCTCCAGTCGCCACTGGTAACTGTTGCGCCGACATAATCGACCTCCACGTCACCACTGGTATTGCCACTGCCGCCGTAACCACCGATTCCGCAGGTAAACGTCGGCAGCGTACCAGAACCCCTGGCAGTCAACGTTCCGCTTACATTGATGGCGCCATTGCCGCCACCGCCGCCAATACTCTGCGCCTGCACACCGGCACTGTAGTCTCCGTTGGAAACCACATTTGTCTGAGCATGCAGGGTTACGGTATCGCCGCTGCCGCCATCGCCACCAAAACCGCCGACACCGCAGGCAAAAGTACCGCCGGTACTAACGCCGCCGGTTACATTGACAGCGCCGTTACCTCCACCGCCACCAACACTCTGCGCCAGAATTGCGGCGCGGTTGTCGCCCACCGCCTTGGTATTGTTGTTATTTACCGTCAGTAATACATCACCGCCACTGCCGCCATCGCCACCAAAACCACCTACGCCAACAGTGAGACCGGCACCACTGGAGGAGGACGAAGTAGAAATATTGACGCCGCCAGTCACATTGACACCACCGTTGCCGCCGCCGCCACCGATACTTTGTGCCACGATGGCGCTGGAGCCATCATCCTTGTATGTATGGCTCTCACCGCTGACGGGATCGATTTCGGTTCTGTTGACAACGCCACTTACCACAACATCACCCGTCACACGCGCCGTTACCGCACCACCGTTGCCGCCGTCGCCGCCAAAACCGCCGACACCGACACCGGCGGTAAAATCGTTGGAGTTGGTAAAGCCCAGCGCACCTGCCACATTGACACCACCGTTGCCGCCACCGCCGCCCAGGCTCTGCGCCAGCACGCCGTGGGCATTGGTGCCGAAGGTAGTCACCTGACCGGTGTATGTCAGCGACACCGCACCGGCATCGCCGCCACCGCCGCCAAAACCGCCGACACCAACGCTGGCAGCTACATTCTTACCGCTCATGGCTATCGCCACATCGCCGGCGACATTTACGCCGCCGTTACCACCACTGCCAGCGATACTTTGCGCCAGCACACCGACGGAATCAGCCCCACTACCGAAACCGGAGTTTCCAGTGATAACAACACCGTCGAGAAGCGCCTCCACATCGCCGGAGTTACCGCCGCTGCCACCGAAACCACCCAGACCCAATGCCGCTGAACCACCGTTGCCACTGGTGGCGATATTAACCG
The DNA here is from genome assembly GCA_027065245.1 of Desulfuromonadaceae bacterium. Taxonomy (GTDB): domain Bacteria; phylum Desulfobacterota; class Desulfuromonadia; order Desulfuromonadales; family Desulfuromonadaceae; genus Desulfuromonas. The sequence continues at coordinate 13,645 of JAMOOS010000152.1, forward strand.
CTCCGGTCACATTGACACCACCGTTGCCGCCACCGCCGCCGATACTCTGCGCTGCCAGAGCGGTGGAGCTGTCACCACGGGTCACAGTATCCCCGCAACGGCTCATAGAGACATTGCCACCATTGCCGCCACCACCGCCGAAACCACCAACACCGAGACCGACAGCGCCACCGTTACCACCGGTGCTGAGATTGAAGGTACCAGATACGTTGACACCACCGTTGCCACCGCCGCCACCCAGGCTTTGCGCCAGGAAACCGCAGGAATCAGCGCCGAGAGTATTGATAATTCCGCTGAGCATGGCGGCGCTTACATCACCGCCATCACCGCCGCTGCCACCAAAACCGCCGAGTCCGGCAGCCACCGAACCGCCATTGCTGGTGGACAGGGATGCTGAGGCGGAAACATTGACACCACCGTTACCACCGCCGCCGCCAACGCTCTGTACGATAACGGCAGACGAGTTGTAACCAATACTGTTCAGATTGCCGTCTACATGCGAGATGACAGCACCGGCGTCCCCACCGCCGCCACCGAAACCGCCGAGTCCGGCACCGACAGAGCCATTGTTGGATGATGAAGCAGAGAGGCCAGCGGTGACATTGAAACCACCGTTACCACCGCCGCCGCCAAGGCTCTGCACCAGTATTACCCCGGAGTCATTACCGCAGGTGGCCATATCTCCATCGATATCGGCGCTGACATCATCACCTCTACCACCAGCGCCGCCGAAGCCGCCCAGACCGGCACCAACGGCACCACTACCGCCACCGGAGGCGGAAAACGCTCCGGCAACATTGAAACCGCCATTGCCGCCACCGCCGCCAAGGCTCTGAATTACCACCGCCAATGATTCATCGCCGTAGGTCACTTTGTCGCCACTGACGGCGGCGTCAACAGCAGCACCATCACCACCGCCACCGCCGAAGCCGCCCAGACCGGCACCAACGGAACCGCTCTTACTGCTTGAAGCGGAAAACGAACCGCCAACGCTGAAGCCGCCACTGCCGCCACCGCCGCCAAGGCTCTGGACAAGCACTGCGTCGGAACGGTCACCATTGGTGCGCACCGTTCCGGTAACAGTAGCGTCCACCGCACCGGCACCGCCGCCACCGCCGCCGAAACCACCCAGACCGGCGCCAATAGAACCGCTGTTACTGCCGGATGCTGACAGACTGCCGCTGATGCTGAAACCACCGCCGCCGCCACCGCCGCCAATGCTCTGGACCACGACGGCTGCCGAATCATCGCCGTAGGTGGATTTGTCATCACTTACTACCGCATCGACGGAACCGGCGCTGCCGCCATCGCCACCGAAGCCACCCAGCCCAAAACCGATGGAACCGCTGTTACTGCCACTGCCGGAGACAGAACCAGCCACGGCGAAACCGCCGTTACCGCCGCCACCGCCGATACTTTGTACCAGCACTGCGCCCGCCGCGCCGCCAAATGTTCTGATAATACCGCTGATGGTGGCATCAACGTTGCCGGAGGCGCCGCCACTACCACCAAAACCACCGATACCGACACCGATACCGCCGCTGGCGCTGCTGCTGCCGGAGATATCACCACCGACGCTGAAGCCGCCATTGCCACCGCCGCCGCCAAGACTCTGGACAATTACTGCAGTGGATTTGCTGCCATAGGTGGTTTTCACATCACTGACAGTGGCAGTCACGTTGCCACCGGTACCACCGTAACCACCAAAACCACCCAGACCGAAACCGACAGCACCACTGTACGAACCGGAACCGGACAACGATCCGGAGACGGTAAAACCACCGTTACCGCCACCGCCGCCCAGACTTTGTATCAGCACCGCGCCGGACTCACCGCCCAGCGTGTTCATCTCACCGCTGATGGTGGCGCTAACATCACCACCGCTGCCACCGGAACCGCCGAAACCGCCGATACCGATACCAGCGCCACCGCTACCCTCACCGGCACCGGAAATACTGCCGGTGACACTGAAGCCGCCATTGCCGCCACCACCACCGATGCTCTGGACAATTACCGCCGTCGATTTATTGCCTGTGGTGGTCTTTTTGCCGCTAACTGCTGCGGTTACACTTTTACCCATACCGCCGCCGCCACCGAAACCACCCAGACCGAAGCCAACAGCACCGCTACCTTCACCCGCGCCGGAGACACCGCCTGAGATGGTAAAACCGCCGTTACCACCGCCACCGCCAAGGCTTTGCACCAGTACGGCGCCAGACTCATCACCCTTGGTCAGCATTATACCGGATACCGTGGCATCTACTACACCGCCATCACCACCGTAACCGCCAAAGCCACCGATACCGGCACCGACGGCACCGCTACCCTCACCAGCACCGGAAATACCGCCGGTGACACTGAAGCCACCATTGCCGCCGCCGCCACCGATGCTCTGGACAACTACTGCTGTCGACCTGTCACCAAGGGTTGCTTTGTCATCGGTTATTGCTGCGCTAACCCCCGCGCTGCGACCACCGCCGCCGCCAAAACCACCCAAGCCGAAGCCAACAGCACCGCTGGCTTCGCCAGCACCGGAAACACCGCCTCCGATACTGAAGCCGCCATTACCGCCGCCACCGCCTAAGCTCTGTACCAGTACCGCGCCGGAATCGTCGCCGGAGGTATGCATATAACCGTCTATTGTCGCGCTTACTTCCTCACCATCACCGCCATCGCCACCAAAACCGCCGATGCCGACTCCCGCGCTGCCGCTGGCCTCTCCAGCCGCAGAGATGGCACCATCGATGGTAAAACCACCGTTACCGCCACCACCGCCGATACTCTGGACAACCACTGCAGTCGATTCATTACCGACGGTATATTTTTGACCACTGATTGTAGCTGCTACCGCCCCGGCGCCGCCGCCATCGCCGCCAAAACCGCCGATGCCGACTCCGGCGCTGCCGCTGGCCTCTCCGGCCGCAGAGATGGCACCGGCGATGCTGAAACCGCCGTTACCGCCGCCGCCACCGACACTCTGAACCAGCACGGCACTGGAATCTTCACCCTTGGTACTTACATCACCGCTATATGTGGCTGACACCGCCGCGGCATCACCACCGCCGCCGCCGAAACCGCCGACTCCAACTCCGGCACCGCCACTACCGTATCCAGCAGCGGAGATAGCACCATCTATGGTAAAACCACCATTGCCGCCGCCGCCGCCAAGACTCTGAACGACTATTGCGTCTGCATCGTGTTCCCAGGTGAGCATATTGCCGCTGACGTCAGCGGTTACCTGCGCGCCATCACCGCCATCGCCGCCAAAACCACCTACGCCCACCCCGACACCAGCACTGGCGTACACCGATGCCGATACCGCACCGGCAATACTGAAACCGCCGTTGCCACCACCGCCGCCGACGCTTTGCACCAGTACGGCGCCGGAATTAGCTCCCTTGGTTTCGACGTCACCGGTTACTGTGGCACTGGTTGTCGCGCCGTCGCCACCGCCGCCGCCGAAGCCACCTACGCCAACCCCGGCCGCGCCACTGGCATAGCCTCCGCCGGAGATGGCGCCATCGACGGTAAAACCGCCGTTGCCACCACCGCCGCCGATACTTTGTACCTGTATCGCCGTGGAATCGTGACCCCAGGTGAGCATATTGCCGGTAACAGTTGCATCCACCGCCGCGCCATCACCACCACCGCCGCCAAAACCACCGACGCCAACGCTCACAGCGCCGCTGTATGAGCCTATTTCGTACATATTGACAGCGATGGATCCGCCGCCGGCAACACTGAATCCGCCGTTGCCGCCACCACCGCCGATACTCTGCACCAGTACCGCGCCCGATTCGCTGCCGACAGTTTCGCTGTCGCCTGTTATCGTGGCAGTTACGTCGCCACTGTTGCCGCCATCGCCGCCAAAACCGCCGATGCCGACATTTACCGCGCCACTGGCTACTCCAGCGGCTGAAATACCGCCATCGACAGTAAAGCCGCCGTTGCCGCCGCCGCCGCCAATACTCTGCACCGTTACTGCGGTGGAATTGTTGCCAACGGTATTTTTCGTCCCGTCGACGGTGGCGATTACGGCACCGGAATTACCGCCATCGCCGCCAAAACCACCGATACCGGTCATAATGGAACCACTGCCGATTATGGCCCCGGAACCGCCACCGGCAATGCTGAAACCACCGTTACCGCCGCCACCGCCGATACTCTGTACCAGCACGGCGCCTGACTCCCGCCCGACAGTAGCGAGATCGCCATAGAGCAGTGCTGTTATATCGCTGGCATAGCCGCCATCACCGCCAAAACCGCCAACGCCAACGCCCACCGCGCCACTGAGAACACCGGCAAGTGATACAGAACCATCGACAGTAAAGCCGCCGTTGCCGCCGCCGCCGCCGATACTCTGTACCATCATCCCGATGGAGCGGTCGCCGCTGGTAACTACATCGGATTGTGCTTTTGTGTACACATCGGCACCGCTACCACCATCGCCACCAAAACCACCGACGCCTACAGTAACGGCCCCGCTGGCTGCGCCAGCACCGGAAATAGCTCCAGCAACGGAAAAGCCGCCGTTACCGCCGCCGCCGCCAACACTCTGTACCAGCAACGCTCCGGAATCGTCACCGCCAGTGGTCAGAACGCCGCTGATATCGGCGTGAACCGTATCGGCAGCACCGCCACCACCGCCAAAGCCGCCGATACCGACACCGACAGCAGCACTGTTCACACAAGAGCCGGATACACTACCGCCCACAGTAAAGCCGCCGTTGCCGCCGCCGCCGCCGATACTCTGTACCGCTACCGCGCCAGATCGGTTGCCAGCGGTTGTTTTGTTGCCGCTGACGGTGGCTGTTACGGCTCCGGCTGTACCGCCATCTCCACCGAAACCACCTATCCCTACAGTTATTGCCCCGCCGCTGGCACTGCTCCACGACAGCGAGCCATCTATGCTGAACGCTCCGTTGCCGCCGCCACCACCGAGGCTCTGCACCACAACTGCACTGGAGTCGTCACCGCCGGTGTTTACCACTGAGGTCAACGTAGCATCGACATTGCCGGACTTACCGCCATCGCCGCCAAAACCGCCGATGCCGACCCCAACGCCGCCGCCAAACACACCTGCAGCGGACAATGACAGGTTGCCGGTTACATTGAACCCGCCGTTGCCACCACCGCCGCCGATACTCTGCACGGCAATTCCGCCGGCCTTGTCACCAGCAGTGGCAACGCCGCCGCTGACATTGGCACTGACATCGGCGCCAGTACCACCACCGCCACCGGCACCACCGATGCCCACAGATATGGCGCCGCCGGTGGCAGCGGTAACTGAAACTGAGCCGTCCACGGCGAAACCACCGTTACCACCGCCGCCACCAAGACTTTGGATAACTACGCCGCTGGCTTTATCACCGAAAGTTTGCAGCAACCCGGAAAACCCGGCGTCCACTACGCCACCGTCGCCCCCCTTGCCACCGGCACCGCCAATACCGAAACTGAACGCCCCGCCGACTGCGCCAGTTTCCAGGGAACCATCTATAACAAAGCCGCCATTACCGCCGCCGCCACCAATACTCTGGAACACGGCACCGTCGGAACCGTAGCCGTGGGTTACAAGATGGCTGCTGTTAAGCGTGGCGGTAAGCGCCGCTGCATCTCCGCCGCCAGCACCGCCACCGCCGATGCCGACAACCACCGCCGCGCTGGCTCCGCCGACAAACGACATGGATCCATTGATGGAAAAGCCGCCGTTGCCGCCGCCACCGCCCACGCTCTGGAACACGGCACCGTCGGATTCGGAACCGACAGTATCGATTGGTGCGACAACATTACAGGTAATGCTGCCGGCATCGCCACCGATATCACCACTGCCACCGATACCGACGCCGGTGGATAGTCCGGCGACACTGGCACTATTAGCCGCGCCACTTATGTTGAAACCACCATTGCCACCACCACCACCAACACTCTGCACCAGCAACGCTCCCGACTCGTCGCCGCCGGTAGACATTGCGCCATCGAAGTCAAGCGCCACGTCATCACCATCACCACCGCCGCCGCCGCTGCCGCCTACACCGACACTGATGGCGCCGCTGGCACCGCCAGCAACGGAGGCAGCGCCTGTGATGTCGAAACCACCGTCACCGCCGCCACCGCCTATACTTTGCAGAATAACCGCGTAGGATTTATCCCCGCTGGTGACAAAGCTGCCCGTTAGATCAGCGCTGACGCTATCACCATCGCCACCACCGCCGCCGCTGCCGCCAATACCGACGCTGACAGCGCCGCTGGCACCTCCGGCTGCACTGCCTGACGCTGTAATGCTGTAGCCACCGCAACCACCACCGCCACCGATACTCTGAGCCAGCAAGGCGCCAGAGCGATCACCACTGGTGGTTATACTGCCGGAATAATCTACCTCGACCTCACCTGCAGAACCGCTGTCACCGCCACTGCCTCCAATACCGATACCTACGGCACCACCTGCACCGGGATTAACCTGCAAACTGCCATCGACCACGAAGCCACCGGCACCGCCGCCGCCGCCGATACTCTGGGCGATAAGACCACCAGAGTCATTACCACTGGTTCGAATAACCGAGCTGGAATCAACTATCACATCCCTGCCCACTCCGCTGGTACCGCCACTGCCGCCAAGAGCCAGAGAAATAGCGGCAAATGTACCCACCGTACCGTGTACGGCAAAACCTCCGTCACCACCGCCACCACCTACGCTTTGGGCAAAAATACCGCGCGACCAGTCACCATTGGTGGTAATTGCCGAGAGGTATTCAATACCGTCAAGGGTAAATTTATCAACGGTGACACTGACATCATCGCCGTCGCCGCCACCACCGCCGCCACTGCCCAAAGCAAAACCGGCAAAGGCCGATCCGGCGGACGAACTGCCACCACTGCCGCCACCGCCACCGAGACTTTGCGCAAAAATGGCGTCGGCACCGCTGGTGTGGGTGGTAATATTGCCTGCGCTGCTGACGGTTACACTGCCGCCGTCTCCCCCGGCGGCACCACTGCCCCCCATGGTAAAAAACGCCCCGCCAACACAACCACCGTTGCCGCCTCCGCCGCCGACACTTTGGGCAAAAATGCCCCCGGATGAACCGACAGGAACTGCCACATCTTGAATATCAATTACGATATCACCATCAATACCGGTTTCTATAAAACCGTGATTTTCAACACTTACATCACCTGCGTCACTGGCTCCGCCACCACTGCCGCCAAATGTGAGAATACCGCCACTATCGGGAGCACTACCGCCGCCGCCGCCGATACTCTGGGCAAAAATAGCGTTGGAAAACACCCCTTTGGTATACAGGCTGTCGTAGTTGATCACTGTAACGTCGCCGCCGTTGGCAGCACCACCGCCGCCACCACCGATGGAGACAGCACCACCGCTGCTGCTGCCGCCACCGCCACCACCACCGACGCTCTGAGCGAAAATAGCGTTGGCAGCATAACCGTCGGTGGCAATACTCCCGGCAACTGTTCCATCCCCGTGACTGACACTGACATTACCGGCATTGCCACTGCCACCGCCGTGGCCACCGATGGAGACAGCGCCGCCGCTACCGGCACCGTTACCGCCGCCGCCGCCGATACTCTGAGCCAGAATACCGTTGGAATAGTCACCGGCGGTACTCAATATGCCGCTGCTGGAAACGGTCACATCGGCAGCATTCCCGGCGCGGGCACCAGCTCCACCGATGGAAACGGCGCCGCCGCTGCCTGCGCCATCGCCACCACCGCCACCAATGCTCTGGACAAAAATGGCGTCGGACCATTTGCCGCCGGTGGCAATATCCGTGGCCAGGCTGGTAACCGTTACGCTGGAACCATTACCGCCGTCGCCGCCATGACCACCGATGGAAACCGCGCCGCCACTGCCTGCGCCATCGCCACCACCGCCACCAATGCTCTGGGCAAAAATACCGCGTGCATAGTCACCACGGGTAGTAAGAACAGTACTGCTGCTGGCAACTGTAACGGTGCCACCGTCACCACCTACCCCGGCGTTACCACCCAACGAAACTGCACCGCCGCTGGAACCTGGATCGGCGGCACTGCGCCCCTCTCCGCCACCGCCACCGATACTCTGGGCAAAAATGGCGTCGGAACCGTCCTTTTCCGTCGAAATAGAACCGCTGTTGTTAACGGTAACACTGGAACCATCGGCCGAATTGGCCGCGTTACCACCGATGGAAACCGCACCACCGCTGCTACCACCGCTGCCACCGCCGCCGCCGACGCTCTGAGCGAAGATTCCCTCCGAATCCTCGCCACGAGTCACGATATTACCACTGTTGCCCACTTCCACCTGACCGGCGTCGGCACCACCGCCACCACCTCCGCCAAGGGAGACAGCGCCACCGCTGCCAGCGCCATAACCACCGCCACCGGCTATACTTTGAGCGAAGATCCCATGGGAATCGTCGCCGCTGGTAGCCAGGGCGCTATCGTTGATCACAGTAACGTCTCCGCTGGTGCAACCAGAACCGCCGTTACCGCCAAGAGAAACAAAACCGCCGCTACCGGCACCGTTGCCACCACCACCGCCAATGCTCTGAGCAAAGATAGCTGCCGAACTGTTACCGCCGGTGGTAATAACACCGCTGTGACTGCGCACTTCTACATCAGCTCCACTACCACCGCCACTACCAGCGCCGCCTAAAGAGACAAAACCGCCGCTGCCAGCGCCACTACCGCCACCACCGCCGACACTTTGAGCAAAGATGCCGTAGGAATAATATCCCAAAGTAGAGATCAGATCAGCGCTGCTGTCGACAAAGACACCGCCACCGTTGCCACCGCCGCTGCCATCACCGCCCAGTGAAACAAAACCACCGCTGCCGTAACCACAGCCACCGCCGCCGCCTATGCTCTGGGCATGGACAGCGCTGGCGTATGAACCCATGGTGGAGATATCACCGGAATTGGTAACCCGCACCTCGCCACTGTTGCCGCCACCGCTGCCATCGCCACCAAGGGAAACCAGGCCACCGCTGCCGGAACCGTCGCCGCCACCGCCACCTATACTCTGGGCAAAGATGCCACGTGAACCAGAACCAACAGTATTAATTTTGCCACTGTTGGTTACCGTCACATTGCTACCATTGCCGCCAGCGCTACCGTCACCGCCAATGGAAACACCGCCACCACTACCGGCGCCGTTGCCACCGCCACCGCCGATACTCTGAGCGAAAATGGCATCTGAAAGTGCACCGTGGGTATATATCTGGCCGCTGTTGGTTACCGTCACCCAACTGCCATCGCCGCCGCCATCGCCATCGCCACCGAGGGAAACAAGACCGCCGCTGCCGCCACCGCTACCGCCACCACCGCCGATACTCTGGGCAAAGATACCGCCGCTGCAAAAACCGTAAGTGTGGAGAAAACCATGATTGGTGATTTTCACCCAGTCGCCGTCACCACCGCCGCTGCCGGTTCCACCAATGGAAACTATGCCACCGCTGCCGCCACCGGCACCACCGCCACCACCGATACTCTGGGCGTACATGGCACGGGAGTAGTCTCCCTGCGTCTCAATACTGGCAGAACTGTCAACCGTTACCGAGCCACCATCGCCGCCACCACCGCCGCTGCTGCCGATGGCAACCATACCGGCACCCAGACCGCCGCTGCCACCACCGCCGCCGATACTCTGCGCCAGTATACCGTGAGAAAAATCCCCCACCGTTGTTATGGCAGAGCCAGCACCGGCTTCAACTACCACCGAAGCTCCGTCACCGCCGCCGCTGCCCTTGGCACCCAGACCGACAATACCAGCACCGAGACCGGCGTTGCCACCGCCGCCACCGATACTTTGAGCAATAATGCCGGACGAACTGTCTCCTCTGGTTACAATGGTGCCGTTGTGCTCGACACGCACGCAGCCACCATCACCGCCGCCGCTGCCCCTGGCACCAAGGCCGACAATGCCAGCACCAACACCGCCGTTACCACCGCCGCCACCGATACTCTGGGCCAGAATACCGCTGGCAGCATTGCCAGCGGTGTCAATGCTGGAATTAACACCAGTGGTAACTTTAACGCATCCGGCATCACCCCCGGCTGAACCATCACCACCAAGGCCGACAATACCGCCGCCGCTGCCGCCGTCACCGCCTTCACCGCCGATGCTCTGGGCAAACACACCACCACTACCGGTGCCGGTGGTAATGATGGAACCGTTGTGCACAACCTCAGCCCCGCCACCGTTACCACCCTTGCGCGAACTGCCGCCGGCACCGACAATCCCCCAGCTGCCACCGCCGTTGCCAGCGGAACCGCCGATACTCTGGGCAAAAATACCGTAGGAATAGCTGCCGCTGGTGGAGATTGCACCATTACTGCCGTTCTCCACGTACACGTTGCCACCGGCTGCTGTTCTACCGCTGTAACCACCACTGCTCCATATATAACCGCTGCCGCCGTCACCGGCTTTGCCGGCACTGCTGCGGGCATAGATACCACAACTGCCATTGGAGCCACTGGTCGTAATATCGGTATCGGCGTGAAGATTTATATCGCCGCCGGCACCGGCGGCTCCGCCGTGTTCAGCATCAATGTTACCGTAAGAATCGCCACCATCACCGCCATCGCCGCCACGATTGACAATATAGATTCCCGGTAAACCATTACTGACAGTGGAAATATGGGTGGCATGATTTGACGACGGCACGGTAACATTGCGGGTAGTAGGCTTCTTGCCATCTCCACCGGGATGTGGTTCGTAAGCAACAGTCGCACACACACCAGCTATACACACCCGTACGCCATAGCCATCGCGACCATCACCGCCATGCTTGCCATGATGGTTGATGTATATATTGTGGACATTGCCACTGGCCGGTGGCGGCGGATCATCACCTTCAGGATCAGCCGGATCGCCGTTAGGATCTATGGGGTCACCGTTTTCATCAACAACATTGCTGTCATCATAATCGAAAGAAACATCAACTATTTTGGTAACGGTTATGGTGTCTGGAGGAGTTGAGGTGGAATTGGGATCTTCTTCTTCACGCGATTTAACAAAACTGGCAACGTAACCGTAACTGTTGGTAGTAGTGCTGGTAACTTCCCAGTCACCCTTGCCGTCATCATCGGGCAAGGTATCACCCACGTTGGTAGAGGTATATATAAGTCGCCCGGAATCGGTAGTTACTGCAAACACGGTATCATCAGAGCGTTTCAGAACACCGGTGACAATAACGTCGCTGTTTGTATCAGGATCGGTTACGGTATCTCCCACCTCGGTAGCAGCCGTGGGCGGATCGGCAAAACAGAGAGACGGCAGAAGGAAACCCAGAGCAAAAACGACCATTAACGAACAGCGCCACACACAATACAGCGCCCATTTAAATATGCGCATCATAATTAACGCCCCCAGCTTACCCCTAGTACCACAAACGTGAAATACTTCTAATGCAACAGGTTAATTAATCAGCCCTACTATCACTACTAGCACATTTTTACTATAACTGCCAAGATTAAATCAGCCATGGCAATACAAATACTAACGTTGTAAACCGATGCACTGTCAGAGATATACAGGGCAAGTTATTGATGTGGTCATCTCTGGAGGGTCAAAAAATCAAATCAACTGCACACTTTTGAGGATAAACACCCCAAACGTGGTAGACAGCAGTGAACCGAGTAATGTGGCCGCAATAATAGCGGCGGCGAGGTAGCGGTTGCCGCCTAAGGCCACCACCATGGGATAACTGGCCGCCGCCGTGGGTGCCGAGCTCATCAGATACAGAATACCCAGTTCTTCACCGCGCAAACCGACCATGACACCGCCGACGGTTATCACCAGCGGCACCAGCACCAGTTTTGCCAACGTGGCCCAGTACAACGTGGCGCCGCAGTGAAATTCACGCAGACGGATGGAGGCACCGGCGCACAGCAGAGCCAAGGGCAGAGTCATGCGGGCAAAGTATTCGCCGGTGCGCAGCATGATTTCCGGCACGGCTATATGCAGCACCGAGATAGCGATACCGACGGCGATGGCGATAATCAGCGGGTTTTTCGCTATCCCCAGCAGCACCGCCCCCAGCCCCGCGCCCGCCTCATCGCCCTGATGGCGCGTAAGGGTGATAACGGCGAGAATATTGAACAAGGTGGTCATGGCAGCCAGGTAGATGGAAGCGGTGGCAATGGCGTCATCACCGAAGGCGCTTAAACAGAACGCCAGACCGATGATGCCCATATTGCCGCGAAACGCCCCCTGCACAAACACCCCACGCTCTTCGCTGTTGCACAGCCGCGGCGAGATGTATAGATCCAGCACCACAAACACCACCACGGTGGCGGTAATCGCATAGGCTATAAGGCCAAGGTGGAGATTGTGGCTGAAATCGGCGCGGGACAGTTTGACGATCAACAGACACGGCAGAGTAAAACGGAACACCAGATTCGCACCGACCCTGGCAAATTCATCGCTGATCCAGCCGATACGACGCAGCACCACCCCGGCAAGAAGAACACAGAAAATCGGCGCGGTTATCAACAGCGCGAATTGCAGATTGGCAAGCATTACGGCGGATATTCCTTACGACAGATATTGAACAACATAAGTCAGGGTACTCTGCGCCGCTGGTAGCGGTCAAGATGAATGAAATATGCTGTAATAAATTTGACATGGCATCCTCATTGTTACTACAATCTGAATATGCACTATGAATGGGATGACGCCAAAAACGCCAGCAACCGCAACAAGCACGGTGTTGACTTTGCTCTGGCACGGCATTTTGAATGGGACAGCGCCATAGAGACTGTCGACGACCGCCGCGATTACGGTGAAACCAGATATCAGGCGCTCAGCTGCATTGACAACCGTGTTTACTGCCTGGTGTATACCTTACGCAACGGCAACATTCGCATTATCAGTCTGCGCAAAGCCAACAGAAGGGAGGCGCTTAGTTATGCTGAAGCCCGAAAAAAATATAATTCTACCCACTGAAGAGGAAGACAGGCTCATCAATGCCGCCATTGCCGCCGATGAAGACACCGCTGAAGTAAGCGACGAGATGTTTGACCGCATGCAGCCGGTGGCCAAAACTCACCCGCACATCCCCCCCCGGGTACGTGGTCCGCAACGCAGACCGACCAAGCAATCCACCACTCTGCGCCTGGATGCCGAAGTGGTAGAGTTTTTCAAAAGCCAGGGACGGGGCTGGCAGACACGGATGAACGCGGTACTGCTGGAGCATGTGCGCCAGCAGCGTTCATCGTAAAAAAGCTGCCTGGGAGACTGTCGGGCTTTGCGGATCGAAGCGAAAAATCGACTGGTCGAGGACAGATTTTCGCTCGTTTGAAGGCTAATAGCCGTAGCTATTGGTCGAAAAGGAGCGGAAATATGCACCGGCCAGACGGTTTTGCAGCCGATGCATGGAAAGTCCGACAGGCTCCTAGCAATAAAAAAAGGCACTCAGCAATTAAGCTAAGTGCCTGTTTTTTATTATGGAGCGGGAAACGGGGTTCGAACCCGCGACCTTCAGCTTGGGAAGCTGACACTCTACCACTGAGTTACTCCCGCATCGGCAGTGGATTATAGGGAACATGACGCCGCTATGTCAACGGCTTTCGCACCAGTGGCGCAAAAAGGCCCTGGCCTGGGCGTCATCGCTTACCGTGCCGTCGATTTCGGCCTGAAACAGATGGCGGTAGAACTCACCTAAACTGGCGCCGCGGCAACCGCTGCAGTACTGCTCCACATACGCGGCACACAGCAGCGGCATTATACGCCCATCAACGGCGCAACGCTTCCAGCCGTCATATAACTCAACTACAGTACCGGGCAGCGCCGCATCGGCGGTAAGCAACAGGGCAAACAAACCTTCCGGCAGGGGCATACCCAGGTGCTGCAACCATAGCAGCCGCCCCCGCTCACCGCAGGCCAGCCGCGCCAACTGCCGCCCCAGGTGTGCCGGTGCCTTGGCGTAGAATTCCAGTAACTGCGCCAGGGTACGTTTACAGTGCAGACGGCGGATAAACGCGACCACCGCTCCTTCGGTATCGGTGCAGCAACGCAGCATGGCGGCCAAGCGCAGCGCCGCTGCCACGCTGAAACTGTCGCCGCAACGCCGCTGCACCTCATCGGCCAGAGTCGGCGCGGCCGCCACCATCTGCCGCAAATGCTCATCGACAGCAGCGCAGGCTGCCACCACCGTTTCAGCCGCCGCCGTCAACCCCATGGCAGCGGCCACGCCATTATCGAACAAATGGCGCAGCGCCACGGCAATGTCATCACAGGAAAACAGCTTGCGCAGTTCTTCGCGCAGCCGTTCGCCACTGACATTATTAAGCAGCGGCGCGCACCGCGCGAACGCCGCCACTGTTTCATTCTGCGGCCGCAAGTCGAATTGCGCCACATGGCGAATCCCCTTGAGAATTCGCGCCGGGTCTTCAACAAAGCTGGCGCCGCTGCACATACGCAACCGCCGCTGACGCAGATCATCCACACCACCCAGCGGATCAAACAGGGGCGCAGCCATGCCGGGAACAAGGGGCAGAGCCATGGCGTTGATGGTAAAATCACGGCGCAGCAGATCGGCCTCGATATCACGCCCCTGCAGTGGGGCGAAATCAAACTGCACCTGGCGCCTTGCCCGCCCCACCACGCGAAAATATCCGCGCTGCTTATCCAGAGAGAAACAACTGCCGTCCACGGCAGCGGCAAAGGCGTAGGCCAGATCACGCACGCCGTGGGCACAGGCCACATCGACATCGTTACCGGCCACGCCGAGCAATGCATCGCGCACACAGCCGCCCACCAGCCAGGCGTCAATATCCTCCGCCGCCGCCAGACGCGCCAGCACCGTTACGTCTGCATCGGCACGCAGTTGCTCTCCATCACACATAAATTACGCAACCCTCAGCAAGAAGCCGGTTTTTCCTCCACCGGAACCAACTGAATATCCGCCTGTTCTTTGCGCTCCTCCACCCAGCGGTACAGCATTCTGGCTCCTTCCTGCTCTTTGAGAAAACTGGCGATCTGATCTGCCACCTCCTCGTAGGCAAGTTTCTGCTCCTCCTGATATTCGTGCACCTTGATCAGGTGGTACCCAAAAGGGGTCTGCACCACATCGCTGATCTCCCCCGGCTTGAGGGCAAAGGCCGCTTCCTCAAACTCTTTGACCATGGAGCCGGTACCAAAGAAACCAAGATCGCCGCCCTTTTCGCGGCTGGGACATACCGAGTTGGCTAGGGCCAGTTCCGCAAAGTTGGAACCGTCCGGCAACAGTTGCTCTTTGATGGCGTTGATTTTCTCCAGCGCCGCCGGTCGATCCTCGTCACTGACACATTTGACCAGAATATGGCTGGCGCGCACCTGGCGCGGCTTGCGCATGTTGTCCGGATGGGCAGCATAAAATTCGCGTTTCTCCTCCTCGCCAGGCTCCGGGGCCTGGGAAATTTTATCGGTCATCATGTTCACCGAGATATCCTGACGCAGCATGCGGTAGTAGTCGTCCTGAGTTACACCAGCCTTTTCCAGCGTGGCATAGAACTCTTCCACGGTAGGAAAGTTGGCCTGCACTTTGGCGGTTTCCGCCGCAATCTGCTCATCGGTGGCGACAATCCCCTCGGCCAGCGCCCCCTGGTAGATCAGCTCACGGGCGATGATGCGCTCAATGGCGATCTCCTGCACCTTCTCCGTTTCCTCCTCGTTGAGCTGATCGGCCGGTTTGCGGTACAGCTCCATGGCATAACTCTGCATGGCATTGATAAAATCGAACTGGCTGATGGCGGTACCGTTGACCGAAACTGTGTGTACTTGCACTGGTTTTACTCCTTTAATCGGGCTCGTTTTCTGTAGATATCGCCTGCTGCAGAGCCGCAGCAAGCGAAGCGAATTCTTCTATTGTCAGGGTTTCCCCGCGCCGTTTCAGATCAATGGCGGCATCTGTAGCCGCTGTTTCCAGCACCGCAACGGAAAAACCGGCGCTGAGCAGACAGTTGCGCAGCGTTTTGCGCCGCTGGGCAAAGGCACCCTTTACCACGCGGCGAAAAAACGCCTCGTCGGCGATGGCTACCAGCGGCTGGCGCCGCCGCGTAAAACACAACACCTCCGAAGTTACCTTGGGCGGTGGCCGAAACGCCGTCGGCGGCACCACCACCACGCTGCTCACGGCAAACCACAGCTGAGACAAGATGGTCAAGGCACCGTAATCACGACTACCAGCCACGGCACGCAGGCGGTCGGCCACTTCTTTCTGAAACATCAGCACCATGCGGCTGAAACGGTCACGATGCTGAATCATCTTGAACAGCACCTGGCTGGAGATATTATAGGGTAGGTTGGCCACCAGCTTGTATTCCGCCCCGGCAACGAGGATCTTCTCCCAGTCCAGCTTGAGGGCGTCACCTGTGTGCAGATGCAAACGGGAATTATCCAGATCGGCAAACGGGCGCGCCAGATCACGGTCGATCTCGATCACATCCACCCGTCCGGCCAGTGGCAGCATCTTCAACGTCAGCGCCCCCTGCCCGGGACCGATCTCAAGAACGTTATCGTTACTGTTCAGTTCGGCGGCAGCGATAATGGCGTCTATCACGTTACCGTCGCAAAGAAAATTCTGGCCAAAACGCTTACGCGCCCGATGGGTCTGCATAATTTATTTACCGTTCTGTTGGCGACGCGGCCAGCGGGTGATACGCAAGGTGCGCAGATTGGGCAGCAACCGTACCACCAGTGCGTAGGAAACCGGCGCCAATAACACGCCAAACAAAATACTTCCGCTCCACAGCGGCACCAGCAGATCGTAACCGAATTTAGTCAACACATCAGAAGTGAGATGTTGTGGAAATGCAACGCGCTCGACACCAAGCAATAACCGCCCCACCTCGTACTCCACGCCATAGATAAACGGTGCCGTCACCGGATTGGAAATCCACACCGCAATGGCGGCCGCGATCTTGTTCTGACGCAAAATCAGGGCAAAAAATACCGCTATCAACATCTGCCCACCCATGGTGGGCGTCATGCCGATGAAGATTCCCAGGGCGAACCCGCGCGCAATTTCCTCCGGCTGCGCCCGCAGTCGTAACAGGCGCAGCAATTGCAGTTTTCCCTGGCGGATAAAGCCCCAGCGTCGCCACATCCGTCCTACTCCTCTGCCGCCGCCAACCCCTGCAACGGGGCGGTAACAGTTTGTAACGGCCAGTTGGCCCGCGCGTTGAGATCAAGTGGCGAAGTATAGCCATGTTCCAGATAATAATTACCGGCCACCGCCAACATGGCGGCGTTATCGGCGCACAGCAGCGGCGACGGGAAAAACACTTCCATGCCTCTGGCCGTCAGGCGCCGCTCGCACTCGTGGCGCAAAGCGCTGTTGCACGCCACTCCCCCGGCGACAACAACCCGCTCCAGATCGTTATCCTGCGCAGCGCGCAGTGCCTTGCTCACCAGCACCTCCACCGCCGCCGCCTGAAACCCGGCGGCAATATCACATAACGTCTGTTCGTCCAGCGGCTGCGGCAGTTTTTTTACCTGGTTTAGCACTGCCGTTTTGATACCGCTGAAGCTGAAATTGCACCCCGGTTTGTGCAGCATGGGGCGGGGAAATTTAAACCGTTGCGCATCACCGCGCTGCGCCAGCTTGTCTATAACCGGCCCGCCGGGATAACCCAGCCCGGTCATCTTGGCAACTTTATCAAAGGCCTCGCCGACAGCATCATCCAGAGTTTGGCCGATGAGCTGATAGCTGCCGATGGCATCAACGCGGTACAAGTGGGTATGTCCGCCGGATACCGCCAGAGCCAGAAAAGGAAACTCCACCCGCTGCTCCAGCAATATCGCCAGAATATGCCCTTCGATGTGATGCACCCCAACCAGCGGCACCCTGCGGGCGTAAGCCAGCGCCGTCGCCGTGGATACTCCCACCAGTAAAGCGCCGATAAGACCGGGACCACAGGTTACCGCCACCCCTTCCACCTGTTCCAGCGTTGCGCCGCCCTGGCGCAACGCCTGCTCAATCACCAGCGGACAGGCGCGCAGATGCTGTCGCGCCGCCAGTTCCGGCACAACACCACCGTACTCGGCGTGAATATCCACCTGCGAGGCGATGACGTTGCCAAGCACCTGGCGACCGTCGCGCACCAGCGCCGCCGCAGTCTCATCGCACGAAGACTCTATAGCCAGAACAAGCATATAATCAAATAGATACAGTAAATAGTTAAAGGTTTACAGCAAGTCTGCAGCCAGCGCCGCCAACCCGGAACGCTCTCCCCGGCTCAAGGTTACATGACCGGATATCTCCTGCCCCTTGAACTTTTCCACCGTGTAGGCGAGACCGTTGCTGGAAGCATCGATATACGGATTGTCGATCTGCTGCGGATCGCCGGTGAGAACGATTTTGGTCCCTTCACTGGCGCGGGTTACAATGGTTTTAATCTCGTGGGGAGTAAGGTTCTGCGCTTCGTCGATAATCATATACTGGCGCGGAATGGACCGGCCACGGATATAGGTGAGCGGCTCAATCTCCATAATGCCCATATCCACCAGCTCCTTGTAGCCGCGTTTATGCTTGCCGTGATCCTCCACCGAGGCCAGCAGCAGCTCAACATTATCAAATATCGGCTGCATCCACGGCGCCAGTTTTTCCTCCACATCACCGGGGAGAAAACCGAGATCGCGCCCCATGGGGAACACCGGCCGCGACACCAACAGGCGCTTGTAAGCCCCTTCGTCCGCCACTTTCTGCAGTCCGGCAGCAATGGCCAGCAGCGTTTTGCCGGTACCGGCCTTGCCCACCAGCGACACCAGTTTGATGTTGTCGTCCAGCAACAGATCGAGGGCGAACTGCTGTTCGCGATTGCGGGCGTTGATCCCCCACAGCCCCTCCTTGCCAATCTTGATCAGCGGCAGCAGCCGTTTTTCGTCGGCATGGTAGCGCGCCAGTGCCGTATGAGAAGTGTTGCCCTCGTCAACCAGGGTAACGCACTGGTTGGGACGCAACTGCAGCGTTTCCGCTTCCAGATAACCCTGGCCGTAAAAGCGGTCGACATCACTCGATGGCAGGGGCAACTCACTCAGGCCGGAGTACAGCTCCTCGATGGAAACTTTATCGTTTTCATAGTCTTCTGCGGTAAGACCAAGAGCGTTGGCCTTGATACGCAGGTTGGTATCCTTGGTGACAAACACCACCTTGGAATCGCTGTTGTTCAGTGCCACCGCCAGAGCGAGGATACGATTATCGGCTCGGTCGATGTTGAGTGCCGGCGGGATATTCTCCTTCATCTGGCGAGTATACAGCAGCACTCGCAACGTACCGCCGTTATCCATCTGTACCCCGTCAGTAAGGCAGCCTTTGTCGCGCATGGCATCGAGCATCCGCGATACATGACGGGCATTGCGACCAATCTCGTTGAGATCCTTTTTGAAAGTATCTATCTCTTCTATAACAGTAATCGGAATACATACCTCGTTATCGTGAAACTTAAGATACGCTTGGGGATCGTGCAGCAATACATTGGTATCAAGAACAAAAATTTTAGCCATAACATCAGTCTCCATGATTAAGTTGTGCCGCGTACAATCTCAGTCAACGCTCTGGATAGACAATCAATATCAGCACTGGTATTAAAATAACCCGGGCTGACCCGCACCGTTCCATGGGGAAAAGTACCGATACTGCGGTGGGCATCACCACTGCAATGCAGGCCGGGTCGCACAGCAATGTTGTAGTGGTGATCAAGCAGAAAAGCGATTTCGGCACTGTCACGCTGACGCACCACAAACGACAGCACCGCCCCTTCCACCTGCTTGGGACCAAACATCTGTATCTGTGGTATGGCGGCCAGCGCGTTACGCAGCTGACGCACCAGCGCCTGTTCATGCCGACACACCCGCTCAACTCCCGTCTGCGTTACAAACTCTACTCCCGCCGTCAGTGCCGCCAGCGCCGGTGTATTCAGAGTGCCGCTTTCCAATCGCTCCGGCAGTTCCTGCGGCTGCTCCAGGCTGCTGGAATGGGTGCCGGTGCCACCGTAAATGAGTGGCTGCAACTCCAGTGACGGCGCCACGTACAAAAAACCGCTACCCTGCGGGCCAAACAAACCCTTGTGTCCTGGCGCCGCCAGCAGATCGATAGCCATCTGCTGCACATCTATGGCAAATACACCGGCACTTTGCGCCGCATCCACCATAAAAAAAACACCGTTGTCACGACACCACGGCCCCACCTCTGCCACCGGCTGCAACGTCCCGGTAACATTGGAGCAGTGATTCATCACCACCAGTTTTGTCGCCCTGCCGCAAGCATCGCGCACCGCAGCGGCAGAAACCCGTCCGGTACTGTCGGCAGCCACCTTGATTACCCGTACCCCTCGCTGCTGCAACGCAAACAGCGGCCGGGCCACGGCATTGTGCTCCATAGTGGTGGTTACCACCTCATCGCCGGGCTGCAACAGGCCAAACAGTGCCATATTGATGGCCTCCGTGGCATTGGCGGTAAATACCACCCGGGCACAGTCGGAAATATTGAACAGCCGCGCCACTGCCAGACGAGCGTTGAGAACATGCTGCGCCGCCCGCTGCGCCAAACGGTGCCCGCCGCGACCGGGATTGGCGCAACAGTGGCGTGCCACTTCATCGTATTTCTGATACACCTGCTCAGGCTTGGGAAAAGAGGTCGCCGCGTTATCCAGATAAACTATGGCTGATTCGTCTTGCACAGGCGCTATAATTCTCCCGCAACGGATGGAAACAGATCGGTAGGTAAAACCGGGTGCAACGCACCACACTCACTGCGCTAAAGGTAGCACTATTCCACCCGCTATAGCAACTTGCAATTAAAGCTACTGACAGCGTCGGCCAATAATCGTTATCATGTTGACATATACAACATATTGTGGTTTACATCACTGCTGCACACACAATACAGTATATAATCACATAATCGAGGCAGGAACATACCATGACAGAAAAAAACAGCAACGACATTCCGGCTCTATCTCGCAACGCCCTCACCGTACTGCAGCGCCGCTATCTAAGGCGCGATGAAAACGGCGCGGTTCTGGAAACTCCGGCCAACATGTTTCGCCGTGTGGCCAAAGCCATCGCCGCGGCAGAGGAAAAATTTACCGCCGGTGCAGACAGTACCCGACTGGAAGAGGAATTTTACGCCATGATGGCCGCGCTGGAATTTATGCCCAACTCCCCCACTCTAATGAACGCCGGGCGCGAACTCGGCCAACTGTCGGCCTGTTTCGTCCTGCCGGTGGATGACTCCATGGAGAGCATCTTTGAGGCGATAAAAAACACCGCTCTCATCCACAAAAGCGGCGGCGGCACCGGCTTCTCCTTCAGCCGTATCCGTCCGGCCAACGATGTAGTGCTGTCCACCAAGGGGGTTTCATCCGGGCCGTTATCATTTATGAAGGTGTTTGACGCCGCCACCGAAACCATCAAGCAGGGCGGTACCCGGCGCGGCGCCAACATGGGCATTCTGCGCGTCGATCATCCAGACATCATGGATTTCATCATGTGCAAGCGCGATCAGACCACTTTGAACAACTTCAACATCTCGGTGGGGCTGACAGAAGAGTTTATGCATGCCGTTGAGCACAACGAAGAGTACGACATCATCAATCCGCGTACCGGCGCGGTGTGCAACCGATTGGCAGCGGCCAAGGTTTTCGATCACATTGTCGATCTGGCCTGGAACAACGGCGAACCGGGCATCATCTTCCTCGACCGCATCAACCGCGACAACCCCACCCCCCATATCGGTGAGATAGAGAGCACCAACCCGTGCGGCGAGCAACCGCTGCTGCCGTACGAATCGTGCAACCTCGGCTCCATCAACCTGGCCACCATGGTGGCAGACGGTGAGATCGACTGGGACAAGCTGCGCCTTTGCGTTGAGCGGGCGGTGCGTTTTCTCGACAATGTCATCGAGGTAAACAACTATCCCATCGAGCAGATTCGCGAGATGTCGCTGGCCAACCGCAAAATCGGCCTGGGCATCATGGGCTGGGCCGATATGCTTATCATGCTGGGAATCTCCTACCGCGACGAGGAAGCCGCCGAGCTGGGTGCCAAGGTGATGAAATTCATCAACGACAGCGCCCACGCCACCTCGCATAAACTGGCGCAGGAACGCGGCGCCTTCCCCAATTTTGCCGGCAGCCGCTACGATAGCGACGGCAGCGGGCCGATACGCAACGCCACCTGCACCACCATCGCCCCCACCGGCACCATCTCCATCATCGCCAACTGCTCCAGCGGTATCGAACCGCTGTTTGCCGTTTCCTACGTTCGCCAGGTACTCGACGACGATATTCTGGTGGAGGTGAATCCGCTGTTCGAAAAGATCGCCCGCCAGCAGGGTTTTTACTCCGACGAGCTGATGAAACTCATCGCCGAAAAAGGCTCCATCCGCGACTTCGACCAGATTCCGGCGGAAATCCGGCGCATATTTGTCACCGCCCACGATATTACCCCGGCGGAGCACGTGCGCATGCAGGCGGCGTTTCAGCGCTACACCGACAACGCCGTCTCCAAAACAGTCAACTTCTGCAACAGCGCCAGCCGCGACGACGTGGCCGAGGTTTACCGCCTGGCCTACGAAAGCGGCTGCAAAGGGATCACCATCTATCGCGACGGCTCACGCGACCATCAGGTTTTGTCGGTAAAAAAAGATAACAACGGCACAGAGGAGATCAGCGTCCCGGCAGAAAGTGGCAAAAACAGCCGCAAACGGGATCGGCCCCGCACCCTTACCGGCGCCACCTATCAGATGGAAACCGGCTGCGGGCCACTATATGTCACCATCAACGAAGATTCGCACGGCCTGTTTGAAGTGTTCACCACCATGGGCAAGGCCGGCGGCTGCGCCGCTTCCCAGTGCGAGGCTCTGGGACGGCTGGTATCGCTATCGTGGCGCAGCGGCGTCCAGGCACGCCAGACGGTAAAACAACTGGTGGGAATCTCCTGCCACAAACCGGCCGGGTACGGTGCCAACCGCATCACCTCCTGCGCCGACGCCCTGGCCAAGGCGATACTGTTGCACATGCAGGCAGAAAAAGAACCCACCGCCGGCGAGCTCAGCGGCGCCTGCCCCGAATGCGGCGGCCCGGTAGAACACGAAGGCGGCTGCAGCGTCTGCCACGCCTGCGGCTACTCTGAGTGTGCCTGATCGATCCTCTGCCATTGTCAATTAACAGAGCCCCCGACTGAAAACGGTCGGGGGCTCTGTTGTCATGAGAGTGTCGGATTTTCCGTGAATCTGCAGCACGATAGTAGCAAACAAAAAAGGCCTGATCATCTCTGATCAGGCCTTTGATATTTTATGGAGCGGGAAACGAGATTCGAACTCGCGACGTCAACCTTGGCAAGGTTGCACTCTACCACTGAGTTATTCCCGCTCAGGACGGGGATACTTTTACCAAAAACCCCGGGTGGAAGTCAAACAAAAAAATCGTTTTTTTACAGATTTTTTTACCGCAACGCCAATAAGGCACCGCAGCGGTTAACATCAATAAAATCAAATGCATATCAGCGACATTTACGGCAGATAGCGCAACGGATTTACCGCCTTTTTGTTTTTCCACACTTCAAAGTGAAGACGACCGTAACGACGTCCCGGCGGCGTTCCGGCATGGGCTATCGCCTGGCCGCGTTTTACATATTGTCCGCGCTTGACAACCACCGCCCGATTATAGCCGTAAACAGTGTATAGCGATGGGTTATGCTCGACGATAACCACATAGCCGTAGCCGGTAATGCCATTACCACTGAAAATAACCTTACCGGCAGCGGCACTGCGTACAGTGGCACCGACCCGGGCGGCGATATCTATCCCCTTGTTCATGTTGCGATTGCCCAGGTTGAATTTTTTAACCACTTTGCCCCGCAACGGCCAGCGAAAATATCCTTTGGCCACTTTGACCGGCTTGCGTTTGTGCGCCGGAGACTTTTTGCGCCGGGGCGGGCGTTTTTTTACCTGGCGGTGAGAGATACGGCGCTTTGTTGTAACGGCTGATTTTTGCCGCCGGGCTGGGGGGACAACAGAGACGGTACGGGTGCGAGCGACTCCAGGAATATACAACTTCTGGCCAACTTTTATAGCCGCCGGATTACGGATATGATTGACAGCCGCTACCCGACTGACCGGCACCCGGTAGGTTTTACAAATGCGGTACAGTGTCTGTCCGGGCTGGACAACGTGATATACCCCCGACGACGCACAGCCCCCGGTCAACACCACTATTATCACCAGCATCAGACAGAACAGGCGCATCGGCAACCTTCAGTTATAACTTGCGTTATTTAACTACGTTCCATCTCCACGCCAGCCCCGCGCCCCTATTAGTGGAACAAATCGGCAGGCGAGAAGATCGGTTTCATTGTACTGGCCATGAGCACTGCATTCTACCAGCTTAAGTGTCTGCCGTTCACCGCTGCCAACGGGTATCACCAGGCGACCGCCAACATCGAGTTGAGTCAGATAGTCCTGCGGCACCTCCGGCGCCCCGGCGGTAACGATAATGGCGTCAAACGGCGCCTGGTCTTTCCAGCCAAGGCTGCCATCGTCAACACGAATATGCACATTGGAGCAGTTGATACTGTCTAAAATCCGTCGCGCCCGTCTGGCCAGGGTGGCAATACGCTCAACGCTGTAGACCTGACCGGCCAGTTGCGCCAGTACCGCCGCCTGATAGCCGGAACCGGTGCCGACTTCAAGCACCCGATCGCCGCGCTGCAGGCGTAGCGCCGCCGTCATTACCGCAACGATATATGGTTGTGAAATAGTCTGCTTTTCGCCTATGGGCAAAGCGTAATCGGTATAAGCCTGAGACTGGAGTGCTTCCTCGACAAACAGGTGACGCGGCACTTGCTCCATAACCCGTATAACCGCCTCATCATCGACTCCACGCGCGACAATATGCCTGGAAACCATGCGGCGGCGGGCTATAGAATAATCCATATTATCCACACATTAAGGTTGACCGGAAAGAAAATTGCGCAGGCGACGGATATCGCTTCTAAGCTCCAACAGCAGCGCTCTATCGTTTCTGCTGTCGGCGGCAGCGGCCTGCTTTTTGGCGTCGCGCAGAGCTTTACGCGCTCCGGCAATGGTAAATCCCTGGTTATACAGCAGGTCTTTTATAAGCAGCACCAGCTCAATATCCTTTTTCTGATACTGGCGCTGCTTTGAACGACCTTTTTGCGGTGTAAACGCCCCGAACTCGCTCTCCCAATAACGCAACACGTGCGGCTTTACCCCGGTAATGGCGGCCACCTCACCGATTTTGAAGTAGAACTTATCCGGGATTTCCACATCCATATCCGTTACCGCGCGAGTGGTTACAGACGCTATCTCTCCCCGTTAATAGCCGATTTGAGCACCTGACTGGGCTTGAAGGTAAGAATCTTGCGGGAACTGATCTCTATCTCTTCTCCAGTCTGCGGATTGCGCCCGCGCCGACTGGCTTTGTGCTTGACGACAAAATTACCGAACCCGGCAATCTTGATTTTTTCGCCCTGCTCAAGCGACTGCTTGATCAGTTCGAACACGCCTTCTACAATTTCGGCGGATTCTTTTTTGGAAAATCCTGTTTTAAGATATACGTTTTCTACAAGATCCGCCTTTGTCATATTGCCTCCCTGACATATATATTAGCGCAATATCGCATTGATTTTTAAAGGTTTTATATCACAGCCCTTTTTTGCTCGCAACAGCTATCTAATTTCACCGCCCAATTTTTTGCCCAGAGCCTTGATGATTTTAGCATGCATGGCATTAATTTCTTCATCAGTTAGAGTCTTGTCCAGTGAGCGATAGCGCACCCGCACTGCAATACTTTTTTTGCCGACGGGAATCCCTTTGCCGCTATACAAGTCGAACAGGGTAACATCTTCCAGATTTTTGATCTTTACCTTGCGAATCACCTCCAGCACCTGTTGGGCGTGAATCTTGTCATCAAACAGCAAGGCGCTGTCACGATAACAATCAGGAAAACGGGAGATGGGGCTGAAGGTCTTGGTGCCCAGTTCGCCACGGCGCAGCGCCTCTACATCCAGTTCCAGAAGGTAGACCGGCTGGTCGATATCGTAGTTTTCCTGCACCGCTGGATGCAGCTCGCCCATTACCCCGGCCAACTGTTTGCCCAGATAGATACGGCACGATTTACCTGGATGGAGATACCCTTCACCGGCGTCAGCCTCGCAGCGCAACTCGCACAGATGCAACTGTTCGCAGACACTTTCCAGCGCCCCTTTGAGATCAAAAAAGTCAACGGGTGAGCTATCCTGCGCCCAGCCCTCACTCTCGCGCCGTCCGCTTACCGCGGCGCACAGATGCAGCGACTCCTCCGGCAACACTCCCTGCGTTACTTTAAATACCGGGCGCAACTCAAACAGACGCAGATCAAAGCTGCGATAGGCGTGATTGCGCGCCACCGTTTCCAGCATGCTCGGCACCAGGGTGGTACGCATTACCGACTGCTCTTCGGTGAGGGGGTTAAGTATTTTGACATTGCTGCGGCGCGGATCGTCCTGCGCCAGGGCGATTTTATCCCACGCCGTCGGCGAGATAAACGAATAGTTGATAATCTCACGGAACCCCTGCCCCACCATGCCGTCACGCAGGGCGCGGGCAAACAGCTGCGCTTCATCCTTTATCCGCCGCACCACCCGGCTTACCGGCATGGTCACGGCGATATTGTCGTAACCGTTAAGACGGGCGATCTCCTCAATCAGATCGACTTCGCGCTCCAGATCGTGGCGTGCCATGGGGATAACAGCGGTCAGAGTATCATCAGCAACGCTGTCTACCTGCACATCTATCCCCTCCAGCAGCTGCGCCATCTGCACAGCGCTCAGGTCAAGCCCCAGCAGCGCATTGCAGTTATCCCGCCGCATGGTTATCTGCCGCCGCGGCAGCGGTTCAGGGTAGACATCAATAGTACCGGCGGCCACTTCACCGCCAGCCAACTGCTGAATCAGCGCCGTGGCGCGCTGCAGTGCCTGCGGCACCATATCCACATCGGCACCGCGCTCAAAACGGTGAGATGCTTCACTGTGAATACCCAGGCGCTTGCTGGTACGGCGAATGGTAACGGGATCGAAGTAGGCACTTTCCAGCAGAATATCAACAGTATCGTCCTGTACTTCGGAATTCTCTCCCCCCATGATACCGGCCAGCGCCACCGGCCCTTCGGCATCGCAGATAACCACATCAGCAGCGGCCAGTTTGCGCACTTGCCCATCGAGAGTGGTGAACTCACTGCCGTCAACCGCACGTTTAACGACAATGCGGCCACCGCGCAGCCGATTGAAATCAAAGGCATGCAGCGGATGACCCAGCTCCATGAGCAAAAAGTTGGTAACGTCGACTACGTTGTTGATGGAACGCAGCCCCAGCGACTCCAGCCGCCGCACCAACCACTCGGGCGACGCGGCAATCTTGACACCCTTGATGAGGCGCGCCATGTAACGCGGGCAGCCGTCGCGATCTTCAATGGTTACCGATGTTTGCGTATCTACTGCCACACCACCTTCACTCACGGGCGGGTTCTGCGGCATACGCACCTTGCTGCCGACAATGGCGCCAACTTCACGAGCGATACCCACCACGCTCAGGCAGTCGGCACGGTTAGGGGTAAGACCGATCTCGTAGCGCACGTCTTTTAGCCCCAGCGCCTCAAACACCGGCATTCCCAGGGACAGCCCAGTCGGCAGAATCATGATGCCGTCCGACTCTTCCGCCAGCCCCAACTCCACCTCGGAACACAGCATGCCGCGCGACTGTTCGCCGCGAATTTTCGACTTTTTGATCTTGAAATCACCCGGCAGCACCGAACCGACCTGCGCCAGCGCCACCAGATCACCGCTTTTATGATTTTTAGCACCGCACACCACCTGGATAACTTCGCCGCCGGTGTTGACCTGACAGACGGTGAGACGATCGGCACCGGGATGGGGTTCGACACTCTCAAGGCGGGCGACAATAACAGAATCAAGCCCGCCGCCGAGTTCTTCCATGTAGTCAACTTCCAGACCGGCCATGGTTAAACGGTGGGAAAGTTGCTGCGGCGTCAAATCAAAGTCGACATATTCCTTCAACCAGTTGTAGGTTACAATCATTACTGTTGTTCCTTATATGTTGCGCGGCGCTATATGCAGCCGCCATAGCAGTTAGGTTGGGCGGTATCGATTAAAACTGGCGCAAGAAGCGGACATCGTTCTCAAAGAACAGACGCAAATCGTTGACACCGTACTTGAGCATGGCAATACGCTCCAAGCCCATACCAAAGGCGAAGCCACTGTATTTACTGCTGTCGTACTCCACCGATTTAAACACTTCCGGGTCGATCATACCACTGCCAAGAATCTCCAGCCAGCCGGAGTTCTTACACACCCGGCAGCCCTTGCCACCACAGATAACACACTGGATATCCACCTCGGCGCTCGGCTCGGTAAACGGAAAAAACGACGGTCGGAAGCGCACCGCCACTTTGGTGCCAAAACATTCGTGGATAAAGGTGGTAAGAATCCCCTTCAAATCGCCGAAGGTGATGTTTTCATCCACCATGAAACCCTCTATCTGATGAAACATGGGGCTGTGAGTAATGTCGGAATCACGCCGGTAAACAGTGCCTGGAGCGATAATGCGCAGCGGCGGCCGGTGCTTGAGCATGGTGCGAATCTGCACCGGTGAGGTGTGGGTGCGCAGCACTACGTCGTCGTTGATGTAGAAGGTATCCTGCATGTCACGCGCCGGGTGGTCCCTAGGGATATTAAGTGCCTCAAAATTGTAGAAATCCTGCTCTACTTCCGGGCCTTCAGCGACACAGAATCCCAATGCCGAAAAAATATCTATCAGCTCTTCGGTGATAAGGGTAACCGGATGCTTACTGCCGCTGACGCCACGCCGTCCCGGTAGAGTCACGTCAATCGACTCGTGCTCCAGACGGCGGCTGAGCTCCTGCTGTTTAACCCGCTGCAGGTGCTGATCAAACAGCTGACCAAGTTGCTCCTTCACCCGATTGGCCAACGCACCAATGGTCGGCCGCTCGTCACTGCTCAAAGCGCCCATCCCCTTCATGATGGTGGTCAACTGCCCTTTCTTCCCCAAATAGCGTACCCTGATTTCCTGCAGTGCCGCCTCATCTGCAACTTCGGTAACCGCCGCTTTGGCGGCAGCTAACATCTCTTCCAGTTTCTGTTTCATATCCACGTCAAATGCTCCCGGCAACCGCAACGTCTGCACAAGTCCAGCACCGGTTTATTAACCGGCCAGGCAACTGCCACGGGCTATAACCAAATAATGGAAGCCCGCAGGCTTCCATTAGCTGTCTTTACAAAAAAGAGACAACCGCTCAGCGCAGTTGTCTCTCGTTAGTTTTTCTGTGTATTACTGCAACTGGGCTTTGGCTTTTTCTACCACGACACCAAATGCCTCCGGGTCGCTGACAGCAATCTGCGCCAGAATCTTGCGATCCAGGGCAATATCGGCCTGCTTCAGACCGTACACCAGACGGCTGTAGCTAAGACCATTAAGGCGCGCTGCCGCATTGATACGCGCAATCCACAACGCACGAAAATCACGTTTTTTAACCCGACGGTCGCGGTAGGCGTAATTAAGGGCCCGATCGACGGCTTCGGTAGCACTGCGAAACAACTTGCTGCGCGCACCGCGATAGCCTTTGGCCAGTTTAAGAACCTTGTTACGTCTACGTCTCGCTTTGAAACCTCTCTTAACTCTCGGCATTTCCTGCTCCTTACATCAGTTGAAATTGATTGGCACCAGCGCCAATGCCGGATCTACAGGGGGAGACAAATAATTCCCCGCAGTTCACGGACTTAAAGCCGAGTTGCCCGCCTTACTTGTAAGGGATAAGGCAACCGATATTCTTGTGATCAACAGCGGCAACGGTGGTGCCTTTACGCAGATCACGCTTACGCTTGGTACTTTTTTTGGTCAAAATATGGCTGGTAAAAGCCTTGTTACGCCGTATTTTGCCGGTACCAGTCTTGCGAAAACGCTTGGCGGCACCACGATTGGTTTTAATCTTGGGCATTCCCCATCTCCTTTTATACTTATTTGCTCACTACTGCCACAGTGGGCAGCTATCTTGAAAACTATTTTTTCACCGGCGCCAGTACCATGTGCATGAACCGCCCCTGCATGCTGGGGAAAAACTCGACACTGCCCAGCTCGGCCACTTCATCCGCCACCCGCTTGAGCAATTCACGCCCGAACTCCGGGTGAGTAACCTCGCGGCCACGAAACATCACCGTAACCTTGACCTTGTTACCGGCCTCAAGAAAACGGCGTACGTTCTTAACTTTCACGTTAAAATCGTGAATCTCGGTTTTTGGCCGCAGCTTGACCTCTTTCAGTTCCACCCGAGCGGTTTTCTTCTTGGCCTCGGCGGCACGCTTCTGCTGCTGGTACTTGAACTTGCCGTAATCCATTATGCGACACACCGGCGGCTTGGCGGAAGGAGATACCTCCACCAGATCCAGACCACGTTCAGACGCGGCCTCCAGCGCCTCATTCAACGGCATGACACCCAGCTGCTCACCTGCATCGTCGACAACCCTAACCTCTTTGGCCCTGATTGCACGATTTATGTTCGTTTCCTGCTTAGCTATGGGACTACCTCCTAGTTATATTGTGCGCTCTCACTGCGAACAAATTCGCTGAACTGCTCCACCGTCATCGGCTCAAGATTCTCGCCGCTGCGATGCCGCGGTGTAACGGTACCGGCCTCCATCTCCTTATCGCCGATAACCAGCATATACGGTATCTTCCGCATCTGCGCCTCACGGATTTTAAAGCCCAGTTTCTCATTGCGCAGATCAGATTTCACCCGGATTCCGGCAGCAAGCAACTGTGCACTCACACCCTTGGCATAATCGAGCTGGTTATCGGTAACATTGATAACCATCGCCTGTACCGGTGCCAGCCACAGCGGAAAATTACCGGCATAATGTTCGATAAGAATACCGATAAAACGCTCAATCGACCCCAGGATAACCCGGTGCAGCATAATTGGACGGTGTTTTTCACCATCCGCGCCCACATAGGTGAGGTCAAAACGCTCAGGCAGGGTAAAATCGCACTGGATAGTAGCACACTGCCATTGTCTGTCAAGGGCGTCCATTAACTTAATGTCAATTTTGGGACCGTAAAAAGCGCCATCGCCTTCGTTAATATCGTATTTTCGTCCGCTGCTCTTCAAAGCGTTCAGCAACGCCTGCGTCGCCTTATCCCAATCGGCATCGCTGCCAATGGATTTTTCCGGCCGGGTAGACAACTCCATCTCGTACTCAAAACCGAAAATGTCCATCACGTCACCGATAAAGGTGAGTACGTTGTTGATTTCGTCGTCAAGCTGCTCCGGCGTACACAGAATATGGGCATCGTCCTGAGTGAAGCCGCGCACCCGCGTCAAACCATGCAGCACACCTGATTTTTCGTGACGATGCACAGTACCGAGCTCAAAATAACGCACCGGCAAATCGCGGTAGGAACGCAGCTGGCTTTTGTAGATAAGCATGTGCGCCAGGCAGTTCATTGGTTTGATACCGAACCCCTGCCCCTCCACCTCGGTAAAATACATGTTTTCGCGGTAATTGTCGTAGTG
>JAMOOS010000153.1 GCA_027065245.1 Desulfuromonadaceae bacterium
AGGGGTCGTGGTAGCAGACGCGGATTTTATCCTCGCGGCGCGGCAATTGCTGCAGTTTTTCCACCAGGCCGTTATCGGCAAAAAATTTAAGGATATCCACCACCCGCTCGCTCAGTTGCTTGCAGTCGCCACCGAGTTGACGATAATTTTCGCCGATACCGGCGTAGCACGAGGCGCAGGCGGTAACAATTGTTGTTTTGTCGCGGTTAAACGCAGCCACGTTGGCAGCGGCCAGAGTGTCCACCGTGGCGGCGTCGCCCGCCGCCAGCGCCGGTAGGCCGCAGCAGCCCTGTCCCGCTGGAATAACTACCGGGTAACCCATAAAGCTTGCTAC
This sequence comes from Desulfuromonadaceae bacterium, assembly GCA_027065245.1. Taxonomy (GTDB): domain Bacteria; phylum Desulfobacterota; class Desulfuromonadia; order Desulfuromonadales; family Desulfuromonadaceae; genus Desulfuromonas. The sequence continues at coordinate 335 of JAMOOS010000153.1, forward strand.
TTTTATCAGCGCTTCGCCCACCTCCGGATAGGTGTAGTTGATCATGCAGCCGGTAAAAAACGCCAGTGTCTCCTTGTCGCTGTCGCCGGTAAGCGGTTGCGGGTAACGCTGGCGCAGGGGGACGGCGGCAAAATCGGGCAGGCTGCGCTCGCGGGCGATAAACGGCAGTGGAAAGCGCAGGTGCAGGCCGCTGTGGTCGGGAATGCGCTTGAACAGCAGTTTTTCCATCCGACTGCCGCCTTTTACCAGCACATCCATCAGCGCCGGGCGTTTTATCACGCCGGTCAGCGCCTTGCCGAAGGTACTCAAACCCTTGCGCTCGGCAATCTCCCGCCGCGCCGCCATGACAATCTTGTCCGTCGGCACCAGATTGGGGCACTTGTCGTAACAGGAGCCGCACAGCAGACACTGCGACATATCCACGACAAAACGCTCCGTCAGCTCCAATTCCTTATCCAGCAGCGCCGCCGCCACCGCCACCTTGCCGCGCGCCACCGTGGCCTCCCGTTTCAGGCTTTTGTATACTGCGCACTGCGCCTGGCAGGCGCCGCACTTGACGCACTTTTCGATATCGGCGCGAAAATCCTCCAGAGTCTTGTGCTGTGCCATCAGCTTGCCTGCTCCACGGGTTGATCTTCGAGGAGAATCTTGCCGGGATTAAGGATGTTTTTCGGGTCGAGGGCGCGCTTGATCGCCTTCATGTATGCCACCGCCGCCGGGTCCAGCTCCATGGGGATGTAGGGAGCCTTGGTGTTGCCCACGCCATGCTCGCCGCTCATGGTGCCGCCCAGCTCCAGCGCACCGGCAAAAATCTCCTTTATCGCCTCTTCCGCCTTGTCCAGCTGGCCGGGAACCTTGCGGTCGATCATGACATTTACATGGATATTGCCGTCGCCGGCATGGCCGAAGTTGACGATGGGGATGGCGTACTTGCGCGCGATGACATCCACCTTGCGGATCATCTCCGGCACCTTGCTGCGCGGTACGCAGATATCCTCGTTGAACTTGTCGGGATTGACATTGCGCAGGCTGGCGGAGACGCTGCGACGCACCTTCCATATCTCCTCGCTTTCGGCGGCGGTATCGGCCACGCGGGTGGTTACCACTCCCAGCGGCTGGACGATGCCGAGAATCTGTCGCGCCTGTTTCTCTATCAGGTCGCTGTCGCCGTCCACCTCCACAATCAGCACTGCCTGCGCCTGTTGCGGCAGCTCCAGGTCGGTGGCCTTGCGCAGGCACTCCAGGGTGGCGGCGTCCATAAATTCCAAAGTGGTGGGGATAATCTTGCCGCGGATAATGGCGGACACCGCCTGCGCCGCGCCGTCGATGGAGTCGAACATGATCAACATGGTTTTTTTCGCCTCCGGCAGCGGCAGCAGCTTGATAATCAGTTTGGTGATAATACCCAGAGTGCCCTCGCTGCCCACCATCAGTTTGGTGAGATCGTAACCCACCACACCTTTCATGGTGGCACCGCCGGTTTTGATGATATCGCCCTGCGGCGTAACCACCTCAAGCCCGAGGATGTAATCCTTGGTGACACCGTACTTGACACAGCGCGGCCCACCGGCACATTCAGCGGCGTTGCCGCCCAATGTACTGAACTTTAAAGAAGCGGGATCGGGAGGATAAAACAATCCCACCTTTTCCACCGCCTGCTGAAACTGTTCTGTTACCACGCCCGGCTCCACCGTGGCCACCAGATTATCCTCATCAATGGCGATGATTTTGTCCATGCGGCTGGTTACCACCACAATGCCGCCCTTCACCGGCAGGCTGCCGCCACTGAAACCGCTGCCGGCACCGCGTGGAAACAGCGGGATATTCTCCACGTTGGCCATCTTCACCAGCAATGCCACCTGCTGGGCATCGGCGGGGAACACCACCGCGTCGGGGAGAAAGCTCT
>JAMOOS010000154.1 GCA_027065245.1 Desulfuromonadaceae bacterium
GGCTCTGGAGGAGAAAAAAATCCTCATCCTTGCCCCCCACGCCGACGACGCCGAGATTGCCGCCTTTGCCCTGTACCGGCGCCACGACTGCTTTATCGCCACCGTCAGCGCCGGTGAGGTGGAAGCCGACCATTACCTCCCCCTGTGTGGCGACGCTGCCGAGGCGGCACTGCTCAAAGGGCGGCTGCGCGCCTGGGACAGCGTCACCGTGCCGCGCTGGGGCGGCGTTGACGCGGAGAACTGCGTACAACTGGGCTATTTTTGTAAAACCATCGGGCAGATGTACCGACAACGCGACACGGCGCTGACATCGCTGGCCGGTGCCGGGGACGATATCCGCGTTTTCCGCGCCTTTAACAGTCAACAACTGCCCAGCGACACTGATGGCCGCGCCTGTTGGGACAATCTGGTGGCTGATATAACCCACCTGCTCACCAGCGTGCAGGCGGATATCGTCGTTACCCCGCATCCGCTACTCGACCCCCACCCCGACCATGTTTACACCAGCATCGCCTGTGCCGAGGCCATGGCCAACTGCGGCAATGACGCCACCCTGCTGCTCTACGCCAACCATCATCATTACAGCGATATGTTCCCCTTTGGCAGCAGCGGTAGCATCGCCGCGCTGCCGCCGCGCTTTGCCGCCGACGCTGCCGCCACTGCGCCATTTTCTCTGGCGTGCGACAAACAGTGCCAACGTGATAAGACCATGGCTCTGGCCATGATGCACGATTTGCGTACACCGCTGAAAAAACGCAAAGCGTTGCGGCGCCACCTGCAGCAGCTACTGCTCGGCCGCGACAGATCCCCCTACGCCGCCGACGATTTTATCCGCAAGGCGGTACGCGCCAACGAACTGTTCTACAGCGCCGATGGCGCGACATTTGCCGCCATGTGCGCCGAAGCAGCCGGACAGCCATGAACGCCAGCAACGATTACAGCCGCATACCGTTCAGCCTCAATCTCGCCTGCGGCACCCTGGAAGCGACACAAATGCTCCGGCTGCTGCCGGGGCGGCGCGTGGTATGCCGCGCCACCTGCGCTGATACCGAGGTGGTAGCCAAACTGTTTATCCACCCCAACCCTGCCAAGCGCCAGCGTGATTACCGGCGCGAACTGGACGGCCACACCCGCCTGCGCAACGCGGCGATTACCACGCCGGAACTGCTCGGCCACGCCAACTGCGACGATGTAAATTACATTCTCTACCGCTACATCCCCGCCAGCACCAATCTTGGCAGCATTATCAAGACACAACCGGACGATGCCAGTCTGCGCTGGTGTCAACGTGCCGTGGCCGTGGTGGCTCTGATGCATGCCAACGCCCTGCGCCAGATCGATCTGCATGTGGATAATTTTCTCGTTGCCGACGGGCAGTTGTACACCATCGACTGCGGTGACATCGCGCCATTGAGCGCCGTCGCCTGGCTGCGCCGTCGTCAGATCATCACCAACCTGGCCGACATGCTGTCGCAACTGCCCCTGGCGTACGACCGCCATCTGGACTCTCTGCTGAGCAGTTACGCCGCCGGCAATCCCCAGCGCTGGCAGCCGTCTGCCGCCGCCGTGCGGGCACGCATGTGGCGCTGGCGCCGCTGGCGGATGCGCAACTACGTTAAAAAAGCGGCGCGCACCTGCAGCGAGTTTGTCGCCCGCCGCCGCCACGACGAACTGCGCGTCTGCCGCCGCGACCACAGCGACAGCGCATGGCAACATCTGTACGACACCATCGACGCTGCGGTGGAACAGGGGCAGCGGCTGAAAGACGGCAACAGCGCCACCGTAGCACGCTGCAGCTGCGCCGGTGAAGAGATTATCATCAAGCGCTACAACATCAAAAACCGCCGCCACGCCCTGAGCCGCGCCCTGCGCCCCAGCCGGGCGTGGCATTCGTGGTGCAGCGCCCAGCGTTTAAACGTATTGGGCATTGCCACTCCACAGCCCATCGCCGTTATCGAAAAACGGCGCGGGCCGTTGCGCCACACCGCTTACTACATCAGCCGCTACGATGGCGCCGCCGACCTGCTCTGCCGCTACAATCGCCCCGACGCCGAGGTCTCGCCGCGCCACCTGTACCTGATAACACAACTGTTCACCGCCCTGCGCGCCGCCCGCATCAGCCACGGCGACCTTAAGGCCAACAACCTGCTCATCGACAATGACCACTTGGCTATCATCGACCTGGACGCCATGCGCTTCCACCGCTGGGAATGCACCTTTCGCCGCGCTCAGCGCCGCGATATGGAGCGGTTTATGCGCAACTGGACCGGCAACAGCGCCATCGCCAAACAGTTTGCAGCGATCAATAAGTTATGCTGATGATAAAACCAGGACGATAGCAGGCATTACCACAAGCCGCATTTTTAATTAATTTACCCGCAAAGCTCAACATGCTAAGATGCCGCCCAGCGCTTGTTATTGTAACCTGTTACAACATTACCACGCTAACGCATGAATGTAGAGCTGACGGATGAGTAAGAGTTACGAGAAACAATATCTGGTAGACGGCAAATACACTTTTATCGACTTGGTCGACATTGAACAGCTACGCCATATTTTTGAGCGTTTTTCTGCTGCCACCGGATTTACCGCCGGATTGGTTACATACCCTGAGCAGCGCGTTCTTATTACCTCCGGCTGGCGACGAGTATGCACCGACTTCCATCGTAAATGTTCCGCCAGCAGTGTTTACTGCACCGCCAGCAATGTATCTCTCACATCCCAACTTAAAAAGCGCCGTACCCTCAACATCCTGCCGTGCGAGAACGGTCTGGTCGACGGAGCCACTCCAGTAATCATCAACGGCGTACATGTGGCCAGTCTTGCCACGGGACAAGTATTCATCGACACCCCTCCAGACCTGGCCAGGTTCAAAGAACAGGCGCAACGCTATGGCTTTGATGAAGACGATTACCTGCAGGCGGTGAGCGAGGTGCCGGTGATCAAACGGCAGGCATTTGAACAAGCATTGCTGTTCCTGAGCGAATTGGCGGTTCTTCTGGCAGCGGAGGGACTGAAAGCTCTGCAGCAAAAACAGGTTGAGGAGCGTCTGCACCAGAGCGAACAGCGCTACCGCACCTTTTTCGAAAACTCAAACGATGCCATGATTATCTGTAAAAACGGCATCATTGTCGACTGCAACAACGCCGCAGTAAGCCTCCTGAAGCAACCAGACACTGCGGCAATCATCAATAAATCACCGAGTCAACTTTCGCCGCAACTGCAACCAGACGGCAGTGAATCAGCTACCAAAGCACGCCAGATGCTCGATATCGCCGCAACCCGTGGCAGCCACCTGTTTGAATGGGACCATATCTGTCCCGACAGCACCATTGTTCCGGTGGAGATATCGGCCACTGCCATCCCCGAAGGCAACAGCGTCGTCATCCACGGAGTGCTGCGCGACATATCATCGCGGCGCATGGCCATGGAGCAACTGGAGCATCAGGCTCTGCACCATCCCCTCACCGGCCTGCCAAACCGCTTGCTGCTTGGAGCACGCCTGGAACACTCCATCCAGTATGCCAAACGTGAGGATACCAGCGGGGCCCTGTTGTTGCTCGATCTGGATGATTTCAAAAAAATCAACGACAGTATGGGCCACTCCACCGGAGACGAAGTACTCAGAATCATAGCTGCGCGCCTGCTCGGCCATGTCCGTGATGTTGATACAGTGGCACATATAAGCGGAGATGAGTTTGTAGTTGTCTTTCAAAGCATCAACACCATGAACGATGCCAGCGCCAAGGCCCAACATATCCTCCACGGTTTGCAGGCACCGTTTACCCTGCACGGCCACGAGCTGTTTATCAGTGCCAGTATCGGCATTGTCGCCTTTGACGGCAACAGCAGCGGCTTGGAAGAACTGCTGCAAAAAGCTGACGCCACCATGTACGAAGCTAAGAAAAAGGGGAAAAACTGCTACAACCTGTACGCAGCAGAAGTCACCGAATCGGCCTTGGACAAAGTGCGCATGGAAAGCTCATTGCGCCGAGCGCTGGAACGCAACGAACTGGTGGCCTATTACCAGCCGCAGATCTCTCTGCGCGATGGCAGAATAATCGCAGTAGAGACACTCATGCGCTGGAATCATCCTCGAAAAGGGCTGCTGATGCCAGACACATTCATCCCGCTGAGCGAAGAAACCGGCCTCATAATCCCCATGGGTGAGTGGATTCTGCGTACCGCCTGCCAGCAACTGGTCGACTGGCGCAAGCAGGGATTGCACATTGAGCGGGTGGCAGTCAACCTATCCGGTCGACAGCTGCAACCAGACACCCTGCCACAGATGGTACACACCATACTCGAGCAGACTGGCTGCCCGCCCCAGGCCCTGGAACTGGAGATCACCGAAAGCTTCATCATGCGGCACCCTGAACGCTCCATCGCCATGCTCAAGCAGATTCAGCAACTGGGCGTAGAATTATCGGTAGACGATTTCGGCACCGGACACTCGTCCTTAAACTACCTGAAACGCCTGCCCATCAATCGCCTGAAAATTGACCGCTCCTTTGTGTGGGACATCGGCTCCGACCAAAACGGCGAAATCCTCACCCGCGCCATCATCGCCATGGGACACGGTCTGGGACTGCACATCACCGCCGAAGGGATAGAAACCGAAGAGCAAAAAGCGTTTCTCAACGCCTTAAGCTGCAACGAAGCTCAAGGGTACCTGTACAGCAAGCCTGTTCCTGCTGCTACCATCGGCGAACTTCTCAGGCATCAGCCCTTTATCAAACAAACACAGCGCCACCCCTGCTAAAACACCCCAATTAAAGCTACCACATCATCAAAACCATAATATTTTGCATGGGAAAATACAGCCAATACGATTAAATTATTCTTGTCAGAATTGGCGGCATCATATACATTAGCCGTCTAATAACCTCTGGTCGTAACTAATTAATTATCCATTGGGAGGCGAATTGTGTCCAGAATTGAAAAAATGAACAAGGCCCTTGCGGATCTAAAGGCAAGTTCGAGCGATGTAGAAGCCTGTGCGGTTGTTTCGGCTGACGGGCTTATTATTGCCAGTGCACTGCCTCAGGGGCTGGAAGAGGAGCGCATTGCCGCCATGAGCGCCGCGCTGCTGGCCATGGGCGAGCGCATTGCCGCCGAATTGCAACGTGGTGATCTGGAGCAGTTGTACGTTAAAGGTAAGGACGGGTATTTCCTCAGTAAACACGCCGGCCCCCACGCGGTACTCATCGCCATGGCGCGTACCGACGCCAAACTGGGGCTGATTTTCTTCGATCTCAACAAAGCGGCGGAACAGATCAAGGAGTGTCTGGTTTAACCACAACCCTTACCTGCAAGGAAATGGACATGCTAAATTTATTTGAAACGGAAAACCATAAAAACGTTTTTGTCGATAACCTTAGCACCGGCCACATGGTGCAGGCCAACCAGCATGTGATTGTAAACAACGGCGAGGGAATGATTCTCGACCCGGGCGGCCACAAGGTGTACACAAAACTGTTCGCCATGCTCTCTTCGGAGATGCGCATCACTGAGTTGAAACACATCTTTTTCTCCCATCAGGATCCAGACATCATTGCCGCCACCAACGGCTGGTTGATGGTAACCAGCGCTGATGCTTACCTTTCTGAGCTATGGATGCGTTTTATTCCGCACTTCGGCGTGGATGAGATGGTGGTGGAGCGGATCAAACCGATTCCCGACGCGGGAATGACCATCACCGTCGGCACGGCGGAACTAAAGGTAATTCCGGCGCATTTTCTCCATTCGGCTGGCAACTTCCAACTGTATGATCCCATTGCCAAAATTCTTTATTCCGGCGATCTTGGTGCCTCCCTTGGAATGGATTACTCCATCGTCGAAGATTTTGACACTCACATCCAGTATATGGAGGGTTTCCACCAGCGCTACATGCCCAATACCAGGGCGCTGAAAATATGGGTAAACACCGTGCGCCAACTGGATATCGACATTATAGCACCTCAACACGGTGCCATGTTTACCAGCAAAGAACTAAGCGAGAGATTTATCGACTGGATCGACACCTTAACTTGCGGTACCGATCTGATGCCGGACAAGTACGACATTCCGGCCTGATACTGAACCCGATCATGAACGCAACAGCGCCTTTTGATACGGAACTGTTTTTCCGCGCTTTTATGGCAACACCGACGGCAGTGTGCATGACCTCCCCGGATGGCAGTATTCTGCATGTAAACCAAGGTTTTTTGCGCCTGTACGGCTATACCATCGATGAGGTTATCGGCGGTAACCCGCGCATTTTGAAATCAGGTCGCCATGCACCTGAAGTGTACGAAACCATGTGGAGGCAACTGCTTGATCCCGTCTGCGGCCGCTGGCAGGGTGAACTGATCAACCGCGACAAGGCTGGCGACGTGGTTATAGTCAACCTGTTTATCGAGGCTGTGCGCGATGACGATGGTGAGTTGCACGGCTTTCTTGCCAACGCCTATGACATCTCCAAATGGAAACGGCTGGAACAGAGCCTTATCCGCCAGAACGAGCGTTTGAACGAGATAAACAAGCTGCAAACGGAGATGCTGGCAGTAACATCGCACGATTTGAAGGCGCCGCTCAATGCTATCATCAGCCGCGCCAACCTGATAAAATCCTGTCTCGACACCATGACTACTGCCAAAGTGTTCCACCACCTTGACGGCATTGTCGATTCAGGAATGAAGCTGGGAGAGTTTATCGAAGAGCAGCTCAGTCTGGCCAAAATCGAGGCGGGGCAGATAAGTGTTGAATCGGAGCGACTCTCCCTCGATTCACTGCTGCGCTCGCTAACGGAGATCAACCAGTTTGCCGCCGACAGCAAACAGATCGCCATCCGCTACACCCTGCACGGGCGGGTGCGTCCACTGTACGGCGATCGCGTCAAGCTGGAGCAGGTATTCAATAATCTGCTCTCCAACGCCATAAAGTTTGCTCCGACCGGCTCGGTTATCGACGTCACCTGCACTCCTGCCGCCGATCGCTGCCGGGTGGATATTACCGACCAGGGGCCGGGCATTCCCGCCGAGGAGATAAAGCACATCTTCGACCGCTTTTATCAGGTCTGCAGCGATGAACGCTCTGTCCGCAACCACGGCGCTGGACTGGGGCTTAGTATTGTGCATAATTTTGTCAACCTGCATCAGGGACAGGTAACGGTGCGCAACAATCCGGACGGTGGCTGCTGTTTCAGCGTAGAATTGCCCCTGCCCGGTTGCGCCCGCAGCGGCAAGGACCTGGCTGCAGTCATTGTCGATCCCAACGGGGATATCTATCCTCTGCTGAAACAGGGATTGCTGCAAGCAGGCGTTTCCCGCTTTGTGTGCAAAAGTGCCAATAACCTGCAACGTACTCTTGATCACAGTTATCCGGAGATTATGTTTATCCCTGACAGCGCCATTAACGATGAGATAACTACCATAGTAGCTAACCTGGCGGCGCGACAGTCGCGTCCGGTTACGGTATTGGTAGACAACGGCAGCGGCACTGCGCCGCAACAGCGACCGAAATGCGATTATCAGCTTACGCTGCCGGGCCAGGAAGATACAATACCGCGCTTGATAGCCGCCACTATCAACAGCCTTAATGGATGCGCAGATGACGGGCTATAAAATACATATTATCGATGACGATCCCACCACGCATGAGATTCTCGGCGAGTACCTGACGCTGGCGGGCTATACCGTCAGCTCCGCCTACGACGGTCGCGCCGGTCTTGAACTGATGCGCAACGATCCGCCTGATCTGGTGCTACTCGACATTCAGATGCCCCATATCGACGGTTTTGGCCTGCTCAAAGCCGTCGGCGACGAGGGGATATTTGCCGATGTACCGATTTTAATCATCACTTCGCTGCAACGCACCAATCTCAAAATAAAGGGGTTGGAACTGGGGGCTGATGATTTCATCATCAAACCGTTTGAACGCGCCGAACTGTTTGCCCGCATCAAGGCGGCGCTGCGCCGCAGCCGTCGCTACCGCGATACCACCGGCAAAATGAGCGGCAACCTGGCCGACATCAGCGTGGCGGAACTGCTGCAGACACTTGAAATCAACAAAAAACAGGCTCATGTAGTATTTGCCGACATGGACGGCGAACTGTATGTAAACGATGGCCAGATACTCTACGCGCGCCAGGCCGGATTTGACGGCAAGGCGGCGCTGTGCCGTCTGCTGCTGCTCAACAGCGGTTCGTTTATGGTAAATTTTGGCGTAGCCGCACCGGGGCAGCTCGACGGCAGCGCCATTCAGCGCCAACTGCTAGACTGTTTTGTCGAGATCGACACCGTCAATGAAATTCTGGCGGCGTCGGGGGAAAACAACCCGCTTATAAACGATATAAGCAGTGTTGGCGATTTCAGCGGCAAAAAGCAGTTGCAGGAACAACTGCCGTTACCCGCCTACCGGGTTCTGGCAGCAATGCCCGGTGATCTGACAGCCAACGCCAGAGCACTTGCCCCGGAACACAACGTTAACAATCAACACGTTTGACGTTCAGGAGAACAGTTATGGGTAAAATAGTTACCATTGCCAGTCACAAGGGTGGTGTCGGCAAAACGACAACAGCGCTCAATTTTGCCTACAGTCTCAGCCGACTGGGCGGCAGTGTCCTGCTGGTGGATGTCGACCCGCAGGGAGGGATGACCGTTGCGACCAATGTGAAGAAGCACAACGGCAGCGGCCTGGTGGATTATCTCAGCGGCAATAGCCAACTGCAGGATGTAATCAGCCAGACCAAGGCCAGACGTCTGAGCATTATGGGGATCGGCAGCATCGATCACAACTCCATCGCCAGGCTTGAACAACTGGCAGCACACGGTGCCCTGAAAAAAGCACTGACGATCTTTGCCAAATACTACGATTACGTCATTGTCGATGCACCGGCCGGTCTAGGCTGTCTGCCCACAGCGCTGCTCAACGCCAGCGACGCAGTTATCCTGGTAGTGCAATGCCGCAGTCTGGCCCTGAAAACCCTGCCACCCATGCTGGCACTAATCGACTGGGTGCAAAAGTCCTCCAACCCGAACCTGATACTCGAAGGGGTGCTGATCAATATGTACAACCAAAGCAATCCCACTGAAAGCCAGCTGTTTTCAGAGATACAGTCCGCCTTTCCTGAACAAATGTTTTTCACTACCACCATCCCGTTCGATCCGGTATTTGAGGATATAAGCCTGCAATCGGTACCGGCAGCCATGCACAACGGCGCTCAGGCCATAGCCGGACGCTACATAGAACTTAGCGTGGAATACAAGCAGCGGGAAATGCTGCGAGCCCAAGCGGAAGGAGCTGACGATGTCGCTGATTCTGGACTGTTCTGAAATTCGTGAAGCCATAGAGCTGGCCAGTGATTTAACCGCGCCGCTACCGGAAATAAACCTGTTTTCCGCGCCGACGCCTACAACTCCTGCCGCGACAAGTCCAAGCTCTCCAATTCCGGCAGCGCAGAAACGGCAGGAGCCGCTGGAGCAGGTTGACCCCAGCCAACATGCCTACCGCGGTGATCAACTGGAGCAGGTTATCGTCAACATGTGTCAGCGCAGCAGCTTCAGCGGTGCCGTTATCACCGACATGACCGGTCTGCCCTTCGCGGTAGTAAATGCGCCGGTATCCATGGAAGCCATTACCGCTTTTGCCACGGTTCTGGGCGCGGCGCTGGAACGGGCCGGATCTCTGTTGGGACAGCACGGTGCCGATTTTCTCACCATGGATATCAACTACGAAGAAAAAGTAGTCCTGTACCGCTTTGAGGTTGGCGCCACCCCGTATCTGCTGCTGTCCATCTGTCCGCAGGATGTCGACGAACGCAGCGAGATCGAAATCTCCATCGAACAGATCGTATCTATCCTGTCCGATAACAGCTAAACGGGGGTTGGCGTGATTGTCGTTGTAGATGACGAAGAAATTTACCGCGAGCTGCTGAGCGAAACCCTTGAACCGGCCGGATTCACGGTAACCGCCTTTGCTTCAGCTCTAACAGCACTGGAGCAACTGGAGCAGATGGAGCCGCGCCTGATCATCTCCGACATTGAAATGCCGGAGATGAACGGCCTTGAATTTCATCGCCGCTATCAGCAGTGCTACGCCTTTCGTCATACGCCGTTTGTGTTTCTCTCGTCCCATTCCGACAGCGAAACCATCATCGCCAGTCTCGAAGGGGGGGCCGATGATTACCTGCAGAAACCGCTGCAACCAGAAATAATCAGGGCAAAAATCACCTCAATTCTAAAACGACGCGACAAATACATAACCCAGCAATTCAGCGGCAGCCTCGAACAGATGCCGTTTACTCAGATTCTGCAATTCTGCGAAGCACGCCAGCTTACCGGCTGGGTAAAGGTGGCAACTGGCGACGGCGATATCCGGGTGGAATTTATCGGCGGCGAAGTGCAGGATAACGACGACATCGACACCCTGTTCGACATGGATGCCGGAGATTTCACTATCAGTGTCGCTCCGGTCAACTACAGTGAAATCAGCAGCGCCAGTGTAGGTGGCGCAACCGCACAACAGCCGGCAACCAGAACGAGCGATGAAAAACCGATGGGCAAACTGTCCGGCATCAAGGTCAACAAGCGGATATTCCAGGTGCAGACCGAATTTTCCGATAATAAAGCGGAGCCGGTGGTAACGGTAGTTATTCTCGACGGACGGGTGGTATTAAAACGCACATCGGCCGTTGCTGCCAGCGACGATAAAACTGCCATAGAACAGCAGATAGAAGCACAACATCTCAGTGTAGAAGAGGAGATACGCGACAAGCTGGCCAGCCTGGGCGGTGGAAGCACTGCGCCAGCCCAGCAGGAAAACCCCGATAATTTTCACCAGCTCTACGACGCTGGTTATGAGCAATACTGTTGTGGTAACTACGCCGCCGCCCTTGATCTGTGGGAACAGGCGGAAAAGCTCAATCCCGACGACAAGACTCTGGCCATCAATCTGACCGTGGTGCGCAACAAGCTGGGTGCGGCAACGTAACCAGCCCAGCCCCACCTCACGCTCATATTCAACTTCAGGTCAATCCGCCGACAATATCGGCGCTGATTCTGCCCGGCATACGGTTAAACACTATTTACCTTGTGTCGATTAATTGGCTGTGCTAGATGTGGCAGATATACAATCTTGAGCACGGAGGACATCATGACAAGGAGAACCGGCGCCATATTAACGCTGCTGCTGCTAGTTTTCATCACCAACGCCGCAGCAATCGGCAACCAACCGTACATCGACGTAATCGACAACAACACCGGCACACCGCTGAATAGCGGCGACACCTTCGACATGGGTTCCGTCAACGCCGGCAGCAACAAAGATGTCAAATTTCTCATACGAAATAGAGGCTCATATAATCTCAACATCACCACCCCGCTGACCATGACCGGAACAAATGCCGGTCAGTTCAGCATACCGACACAACCGGCGGCAACAGTGAGCAGCGGGAGCAGTACGCCCTTCACCATAAGATTCGCCCCGTCAAGCACCGGCATCCACCGTGCCACCCTCTACATAGTCAACAACAGCAGCAACGCCAACAGATTTATTATCAACGTGGTCGGTATGGGCAAGGCAGCACCAGCCATGGAAAAGCACACCGTTATATTCGAACTGGGTGGCAAGGCTGAACGCCAGGGTGGCGGCGCACTGACTCAACAGGTGTTTGATGGAGAAGGTGCAACGGCACCACAACTACAGGTAAACAGCGGCTACAAATTTATCGGCTGGGACAAGCAGTTCAAAAGCATCTATTTTGATACCACTGTTACTGCTCAATACAAG
>JAMOOS010000155.1 GCA_027065245.1 Desulfuromonadaceae bacterium
CGATGCAGCCGTTGCCGTTCTTCAGGGCGTAGTCGAGGACACGAGCCGAAGCCGGATAATGGATATGGCGCTTTTGCACCACGTCCAGAATCACGTTCAGGTCAAGCATGATGTTCATCGGTGTTTGTCTTCCATCGCAGCGTAGTAATCGGCACGGTCTGCGTTGTCTTCGGGAATGATGCCGCTAAAACGGATAATATCCGGACTCAGTCCGTGGACGTTCGCATGTTGCAGACTGCGCAGATAGCGACCAAGTAGCTGGGTCATGGTCAGACCGTGATCTGCGGCAAATTTCCTGGCAAAATCCAGATCTTCTTCCGGCAGTCGGATGGTAAGTTTCCTGGTTGCCATATCGTCCTCCTGATTTTTATTGTTGTACGGCTATTTTTGCAGGTGCGTACGGCTTTGTCAACGGTTCAGGGAAAGTCCGACAAATCTCTGGCCGCCTGACAGATGTCGGGGCGGGCGAGGATGGCGGAGATGACGGCGATGCCGCTGGCACCGGCGGCGTAGACGCTACCGACGCGTGAGGTGGTGATGCCGCCGAGGGCGAAGACGGGCAGCTCGACGCTGGCACACACCCGGCGCAGCTTGTCCAGCCCCTGGGGAGCGCCGTAGGCGGCTTTGGACGCTGTGGCGTAGATGGGGCTGAAGGTGATGAAATCGGCGCCTTGCTGTTGCGCCCGTTGCGCTCCGGCCAGGTTGTGGGTGGATACAACGATGAGTTTGTCGGCGCCGAGCAGGCGGCGGGCGCAGGCGGCGTCCATGGACTGTTCCCCCAGGTGTACGCCGTCGGCATCCAGCGCTAGGGCGATATCGACGCGGTCATTGATGAGCAGGCGGGCGTTGTAGCGCCGGGTGATGGCACGCAATTGCTGACCGATATGGAGCAGGGCGGCAGCGCCTAGATCTTTTTCGCGCAGTTGCACGGCACGCACGCCACCGGCCAGCGCCTGTTCCACTGCCGCCGCCAGGGTAACGCCCGGCGGCAGGCAGCGGCGGTCGCTGATGAGGTATGGCGAACACGGATGGGGCATGGCGGTTAGCCGACGTCGGCGTTGAGAAAGGCGCTGTCCCAATCTTTCCACACCGCTTCAAAGCCTTTGGCGCGAATCACGGCGCTGATTTGTTCCGGCGTGCGGTCGTCGTCGATGGTAAACTGCTCGGTGCTTTCCTCCTTGTGGGAATGGCCGCCGGGGGCGGTACACGAGCCGGCGCTCATGTGGGTGATGCCCAGGGGCATCAGGCCGTCGCGCAGTTCGGCGCTTTCGCGCGTGGATAAAAACAGCCCGGCGTCGGGAATAAGCAGGCGCATGGCGCATACCATTTGCGCCAGCTGCTTGTCGCTGATGTGGTGCAAAGGCTCAAAACCGCCGTTGGCGGGGCGAATACGCGGGAACGACACACTCACCTGACTGCGCCAGTAGGTCCGTGCCAGATACCAGGCGTGCAGACCGGTGTAGAATGCCTCGCTGGCAAACTCGCCCAGCCCCAGCAGTGCGCCGATGCCGATGCGGCGCAGCCCTGCCGCGCCGGCGCGGTCGGGTGCCTGCAGACGCCAGTCGTAATCGCTTTTTTTGCCGTAGGGATGCAGTTCGGCGTACAGTTGGCGATCGTAGGTTTCCTGATATACTGTCAAACCGTCTACTCCGGCGGCCACCATCTGGGCGTACCCGGCGGTTTCCATGGGGTATACTTCGATGCTGATGGAGGCAAACAGCGGTTTTATCGCTTCCACTGCCGCCACTAGGTATTTGTTGTCGGCCAGCTTGGGGTGCTCGCCGGTGAGCAGCAGAATGGAGCGGAAGCCGTAGTCGTGGATGAGCTGGGCCTCGTGTTTGATCTCCTCCAGCGTCAGGGTGGTGCGGGGAATGCGGTTGCTGGCGTTAAAGCCGCAATATTTGCAGCCGTTGCTGCACTCGTTGGACAGGTACATGGGGGTGTAGAGCTGCACGATATTGCCGAAGCGCATTTTGGTGATACGGTTGGCTTTTTGCGCCATCTGTTCCAGATAAGGCAGTGCCGCCGGTGACAGCAGCAGCGGCAGATCGTTGATGGTGATGCGCTCGCGGGCGAGGGCGCGTTCCACCTCGGCGCCGCTGGCGGCGGCGATTTGCTCCATTACCTGCTGACGCGGATAGCGTTTGATTATGTCGCAAAAACTCATGGCGCTCAATCCCGCAGAAAGCCGGTGAGAGGACTGGAGGCACTGGCCTGGTGCTGCTCCTGTCCCAGCCCGGCCAGATACGCTTGCCGTCCTGCCATTACCGCCTGGGCAAAGGCCGCCGCCATCATGCGGGTATCTCCAGCAACGGAGATGGCGGTGTTTACCATTACGGCGTCGGCACCCATTTCCATGGCCTCGGCGGCGTGGGAAGGAGCGCCCAGCCCGGCATCTACCACCACCGGCACACTGGCCTGCTCGATGATGATGGCGATATTGTCGCGGGTTTTGATCCCTTTGTTGGTGCCGATGGGGGCACCCAGGGGCATTACCGTGGCGGCGCCTGCCTCCTGCAGATGTTTGGCCAGTACCGGATCGGCGTTGATATAGGGCAGCACGGTAAAGCCGTCTTTGACCAGAACTTCGGTGGCTTTAAGGGTTTCGATGGGGTCGGGCAGCAGGTAGTAGGGATCGGGGGTTACCTCAAGTTTTACCCACGGCTCGCAACCGGCGGCGCGCGCCAGCCGCGCCAGGCGGATCGCTTCATCGGCGTCGCGGGCGCCGCTGGTGTTGGGCAGCAGCAGATATTTGTCGCGGTCGATATGGTTGAGCAGGTCGTCGTGGCTGTCGTCGATATTGACGCGGCGCAGTGCTACGGTGACGATCTCGGCGCCGGAAGCGGCGATGGTTTCAGCCATTTCCAGGTTGGAGGCGAATTTGCCCGTACCCACCATCAGGCGGGAGCGGAACGGACGGTTGGCTATTATCAGTTGATCCATAGGTGTATGTCTAACCTCGTACTGGTTGAGTTGAATAACGGTGGCAGGACGGCTGTTGCCGCTTGTCAACCGCCGCCGACAAAGCTGACAATCTCCAGTTTGTCGCCGTCGCCAAGGGTTGTCGTGGCGAAGTCGGCCTGGCTGAGGATGGTGCCGTTGTGTTCCACTGCTACGCGCTGCGGATTCAGATTCATGGCGGCCAGCAGATCGGCCAGGCTGGTAGTGGTGGCGACAGTGCGTTGTTGGCCGTTTACGGTGATATCCATGTCGTTTACTCCTCGTCCGGGTTGATAAGCCCCAGCAGCAGGCGGATGGCGCAGTTAGCCTGATGACCGGCGGCGATGGCGACGCGCGGCGCCATCAGGCTGGTGCCGCCGTCCACACCGCTGGTGCCGTCGCCGCACAGATACAGGCCGTGCATGACGCGGCGGGTACGGATGGTGTTGCTGCTGGCGTATCCGGCCATGCCGGAGGCGGCCACCAGCGGCGTATCCGGCTGCTGTTGCCGCCACACTGTGGTAAGCTGCGCCTTGCTTTCAGCGCTGTCCAGCGCTTCTATCATCACATCTACACCGGCAAAAACGGCGGCGATGTTGTCCGCGTCAAGGCGGGTGTTGACCGCCTCAATGGTGATGTGCGGATTGATGCGGCACAGGGTTTGCCGCAATGCCGTCACCTTGGGCAGACCGATCTGGTCGATAAAATAATGCTGGCGGTGCAGATTGGACAACTCCACCACGTCGCAATCGGCGATGATTAACCTGCCGATGCCGGCACGTACCAGCGCCGTGGCAATGGCGGAACCGAGGCCGCCGACTCCGGCGATGCCGACGCTGGCGCGTGCCAGCCGTCGGTATACTTTGTCGCCGTGACGGGCGCGCAGCATCTGTTCAATGGCGGCGGCGTCGGTACTGTGGCGGCGGACGAACACCACCCGGTCGCCTGCGCTCAGGGTGGCGTCACTAGCGGTCGGGATACCGTTGTGCACCACCACGTCGGCGTCGGGGCAGCATTGGCGGCGCAGTTGCCACAGGGTGCAGCCGCATTCAACCTGCCGGGGCTGTTCATCTACAGTTATGCGCATAAAAAACAAAAAGGCCGCGGGCGCGACCTGTGCCGGAACGTGGAACTGTTCCGCAATTCAAGCCGCTTCCCTCCGCCGGTATGATCCGGATCAGGTTCTAAGGGTCATCTCGCACAGCGCGAAACTCTCAGTAAATAACTCCCCCAGGGCGTATGTTGACAACCGTTGAAAAATAGCAGTGCCACGGTTCTTCCGTCAACTTTTTTATCGCTTTGCTATTGTTTTTGCCGGTCGCTTTAATTCATACTGTACTGGTGTATTGTGAGATGAACATTTGTCGACAAGGGGGTTGTGCTGAATATGAGTATTTCGGAACGATATCGCGAACTGGTGGCCGAGGTGCGGTTGGTGCTGCAGGGGTTGCGCGCTGACGAGGGCAGCAACGCGACAGAGCGGATATTCCGCGTGTTGGATCGGGGCCTGGCGACATTGAGTGAATATGAAGAAGCCGTGGGTGAGATTCCGCGTATGCGCCTGGATAATGAGCTCAGCCCGGTACTGCTGGAGGCGCACAACCTTTTCGACCGGGGGCGGTTGCTGCTGGAGGAGGACGGCTGCAGCGCTGAAGCGCTCAAAGTGTGGGAACTGCAGAAGAAGGTGTATCGTCTGCTGAATGATCTGTAGCCTGTTCTGCGTCGCAACAGCTTGCCACGCGGTTGCGACCGGTGTTTTTGGCGTGGTACAAAGCCTCATCGGCGGCTTTGAGCAGATCGTCGACACCGTCTATGCCGGGGCGCGGGTAGCAGGCGATACCGATACTGGTGGTTACTGTCAATTCGCGCAGTTCCCCGTCGAAGGTGATCTCTTCCACCGCCTCGCGCAGCCGCTCAGCCACGTCCATGGCGTGTTTGGCGGTGGTGTTGGGCAGTACCAGCACGAACTCTTCACCACCAAAGCGGGTGGCGATGTCGTAAGGGCGCAGGTAGCGTTTCAATACCTTGGCAATGGCTACCAGCACTTTATCACCGTTGAGGTGGCCGAAAGTGTCGTTGATATTTTTGAAATGATCGATATCCAGCATCAGCACTGACAATACCTGGTCAGAGCGGCTGTGGCGTTCAACCTCGCGGCTCAATGTCTGCATCAACATGCGCCGATTGTACAGGCGGGTAAGAGAATCGGTGCTGGACAGAGTGAGGAGCAGACGGTTACTGCGTTTGAGGTTATCGTGCAGGGTTTTCATCTTTAGCTGTACTTTAACCCGCGCGATCAACTCGCCGCTGTCAAATGGCATTACCAGATAATCGTTGGCGCCCTGTTCGATAAGTGTCAGCTTTTGTGCCGTGGTGCATTGTCCTGTGAGAATTATCACCGGAATATCGCGCAGATCCTCGTCTTGCTGCAACTGGCGCAATAACTTCACACCGCGCATGTCGCTGAGTGTTGTGCCGCACAGGATAACGTCTGTCGCATTGTTCCTGGCCAGGCTGAGTGCTTCTTTGCCACTGCTGCACGAATGGTAGGTAGAAAAGGGCGCACTCTGCTGCAACGCTGTAATCAGGTTGCGGCGTGTTGTGCTGGATATGTCTATAATCAGAATGCCCGGCCCTGCAGCCATAGATTACCTCTGAAACGATGGTTTTTTTTGTGTTGGCAGTATACGTGGTGCCGAAGGGCAGGTGTACGCCATCTACCTTATCGGCTTGTGTTGCCGCTTTCTTTATGTGGTTGTGTGCATTATCTGCAACGGGATGCTGCGCTTATACCAACTTTTGCCGTCGATTGCAAAAATACCCAGGGGATTTTACCCCATGAATATAATTTAATTTTATAAAACCGGGCTATATTGTTAGAATGTGTCGGCATCATGTTGGGTAAATGAAAGGATTTTAGCAGTGTCGATATCTCTTTCGCAATCAATAAGGCGTAACGGTGTTGTTCTGGCTTTGCTGTGGAGCATTGTTGTTGCGGTCGGTTTTGTCGGTTACTATCATTACGTGCGTGACGACTGTTTGCGCCTGGCGCATATTCAGGCGGTGCAGGCTTATGAAAAGGATATGGTCTATCGCCGCTGGGTGGCTGTGAACCACGGCGTGTATGTGGCCGTTACCGAACAAACACCGCCCAATCCCTATCTGTCCCATCTGCCCGAGCGCGATATCGTCACCCCGTCCGGTCGCCACCTCACTTTGGTAAATCCGGCCTATATGACCCGCCAGGTTATTAAAATCCAGTTGCGCGATTACGGCCTGCGTGCTCATATCACCAGCTTGAAACCGATACGCCCCGGCAATGCCGCCGACGCGTGGGAAACTGCGGCTCTGCGCCGCTTTGAACAGGGGGAAAAAGAAGTTACGGCGGTGGTAGAGAGAGATGGCGTATCCTGCTATCGCCTGATGCGTCCCATGTACGTTGAGCCGGCGTGTCTGTATTGCCACGCCCGCCAGGGTTACAAGGTGGGGGATGTGCGCGGCGGTCTGAGTGTGACCGTGCCGGTGCAGCCGCTGTGGAATGTAGCGGTGCGTGGATTGCGCCTGGTTGGTTTGGCTGTTGCTTTGCTGTGGCTGCTGGTAATGTTCTATATCGCCTTTTTTACCCGGCGCTTGTGTGGCCATGCCAAGGCGATGGACGAGGTGCAGCATCACCTCAAAGTCAGCGAGAATAAATATCGCACCTTGATAGATACCCAACCCGTGGGAGTGTTTGTCTATCGTTTTGACGGCGACCAGTACAGCAACTTTATTGAGGTGAATCGTTACGCCGTGCAGCGTTTTGGCTACAGCGAAGAGGAGCTGTTGCGATTGACGCCGCAGGATATTGTCTGCCGGGAGGATTACGAGCGCTATGCTAACGAAAAATGGTGCCAGCGCCGTGCCAGGCACGGCTGTATACGTGCTGAAATGACGGCTGTTACCAAGAACGGTGAGCGTTTTCCGGTGGAGTTATATTCCTGCCAGGTGGAGTTGCTGGGGGAAGATTACATCCTTACCATGGTGCACGATATCAGCACGATGAAGCAGGCTGAAATGCAGCGCCAAAATCTGGAACTGGAGCTGCGGCAAAAAAATAAAATGGAAGCCCTTGGGGTGATGGCGGGAGGAGTTGCTCACGATTTTAACAACAATCTTTCCATAATTCTGGGCAATATAGAGTTGACGTTGCTTGGTCTGGACAAAGACAGTCCCTTGCGCGACTACGTAGAACACGCCCGCACCGCCGTGTTGCGCTCGCGTGATCTGGTGCAGCATATTCTTACCTACAGTCGCCGTGGTATGCAGGAGTTTGACCGCCTGAATCTTGTTCAGGTGGTTAGCGAAACCATGCAGATGTTGCGTGCTACCACCGCTTCTACCGTGGTGTTCGATGTGCAGTTGCCCGCCTATCCAGTGATGGTCACTTCTGATTTTGCCCGTCTGCAGGAGATACTGATCAATTTGTGTGCCAATGCAGTACATGCCATGGGCAACAAAGGCCGGTTGCAGGTTCTGGTACAGGTGACCAGTCTGGAAAGGGACGATATTCCTGCCGGCTGTGAAGCGGCACCGGGTTGTTACGCGTGCTTGAGTGTTGCCGACAGTGGCTGCGGTATTGAGCCCAAGAATCTCACCATGATTTTTGATCCGTTTTTTACCACCAAAGATGTAGGTGAGGGAACGGGCATGGGATTGGCGGTGGTTAAAGGTATTGTTGAACGGCATGGTGGCTTTATACGGGTAGACAGCCAGGTGGGCAGTGGTACCCGTTTTGATATCTACCTGCCGGCCAGTGTTGACGAGAACCACCCAAGCCGACCGTTGCGCCGGGGTGGGCATATTGTGCTGGCGCTGGATAATTCCATTATTGCCGAATTGTGGGCGCAGACACTGCGTTCGGAAGGGTACGAAGTTGACCTGGCTGAAGATTGTGACGCTGTCGCCGCGCTGTGTGCTGTGGATGCCATGCCGGATATGCTGGTGTGTGATTCTGCTTTTTCCTCCGGCGGCGGTTGTAGTCTTGCCGGGAAGTTAGCGGCCCGATGCCCGCATCTTGTAGTGGTGCTGTGTCTGCGGGAGGATGAAGATTGTCATGCGGTGGCGGCGTCGCTGCGGCTGTGGCGAGTACCGCTGTCGCTGCTGGATATGCTGGACAAGGTGCGTGAAGAACTGCAGGATGTTGACTTAAGAGGAGTGTCCCGGCTATGAGTGATGGTGGGGTAAGTGGATGGGAACACTTGCGGATAATGGTGGTCGACGATAGCGACTTGGGGCGCAAGGCGGTTGCCAATATGCTCAAGTATCTGGGGATTGCCACGGTGGAGGCGGTGAGCGGTTCCCAGGCGCTGGAATATATGCGCGAAAACAGTGTAGATCTGATTCTGATGGATATTCAGATGCCGGATATGGATGGTCTCGAAGCCACACGTCGTATCCGCACTCTTGAACACTGCAGCAGCGAGTCTCTGCCCATTATTGCCATGACCGCCAACACATTTATTGAACAGAGGGATGCCAATTTGGCGGCGGGAATGAATGGTCAGCTGAACAAGCCGGTGGAGTTGAGCGCCCTGGTGGCTCAGTTGCAGCAATATTTCCCCAACAGTCAGGTAGACGGCATAATAAGTGATATTATCACCACGGACGAGGTGTACCGTGAATTGATGCCTGCTCTGCCGGGTGTGGATGTTAGGGCCGGCTTGCGCCACGTAATGGGCGAGCGTGACAGCTATCTTAGGCAACTGCATAAGTTTGTTGACCAGTTTGGTGCTTTTGATGCCGAAATTCAGCGTTGCATAGTGGACTCGGCCTGGGATGATGCGCGGCGGCTGGCGCATACCCTTAAAGGAGTAGCAGCGACTCTGGGAGCTGATGTGCTTAGCTGGTCGGCACAGCAGCTTGAACAGCAGTTGCGTGATGGCGAATTTCCGGAGGCGCTATTGTCGGCAGCACGGGAGATGCGGCGCTTGCGTGGGTGTATTGCCGCCCTGCCTTGTCCCGGCGGTCAGGATGACGCTACAACCGACCAGCCGGGAGATGGTGCCGAGTTGCTGTCTCTGCTGCCTGGCCTGCTGGATGCTTTGCGCGGGTTGCGGGTAAACGAGATTCGCCAGGCTTTTGCGCCGGTCAAACAGCAAAAATGGCCCCATGATTATGACAACTTTTTACAAAAACTGGACAAATTGGTAAATAGCTATCAATATGCAGAAGCGGCCAAGCTGGTAAAAACAGTATTGCATCAGGACGGGGGAGACGGTGGCACATAAAAAAAAGCAACTGTTCATCGTAGAGGATACCCCGGCCAACATCGACATACTGTTTACCGTTCTGGGAGATGAATATGACCTGCGCGTGGCGGTTTCCGGCGAGATTGCGCTGGAAGCGCTGGCTCAGGGAGAATTGCCCGACCTGGTGCTGCTCGATATCATGTTGCCCGGCATTGATGGTTATGAAGTATGCCGGCGGCTGAAAAAAGATCCGCGCACCCGCGATCTGTGCATAATTTTTCTCACTGCCCTTGACGACAGCGGCGATCAGGCGCGAGGTTTTAATCTGGGTGCGGTGGACTATATCACCAAACCATTTGATCCGCTGGTTGTGCGGGCGCGGGTGCGTACGCAGTTGGAGCTTAAAAGTTACCGTGACCAGCTCGAAGAGCAGGTGCGTAAACGCACCGAGGCGCTGGTGCATGCCCAGGAAGCCACCATTGCCAGCATGGCGGTAATAGCCGAGTATCGCGATCCCGAGACCGGGGAGCACGTTCAGCGAACCAGAGAGTATGTGCGTCTGCTTACCCGTGAACTGGGGCGGGAGTTTCCTGATATCTGCGATGAATTGCAGTGTGACGTATTGGCTCAGGCGGCGCCGCTGCACGATATAGGCAAAGTTGCCATCCCCGATGCCGTGTTGCTGAAGACCGGTCGTCTTGATGAGGAGGAGTTTGCCATCATGCAGCAGCATACCCTCTTTGGCAGTGAAGCGATAAAACGCACTATGCAGATTTGCGGCCCCAGTCAGCTGCTGCACACTGGTGCCGAAATTGCTGAATTTCATCACGAAAAATGGGACGGTAGCGGCTATCCCCATGGTTTGCGTGGCGACGAGATTCCGTTGCCGGCACGGATAATGGCGGTGGCCGATGTCTATGACGCCCTCATCAGCAAGCGGCCATACAAGAAGGCGCTGGAACACGAGCGGGCGGTGGAGATAATACTCAACGGCGATGGCTATACCAGTCCAGAACATTTTGACCCGCGCGTGCTGGACTGTTTTGAGCGGATAAACGGAGCGTTGCTGGAAATCGCTCGGCGGGTGGCGGACTGATCGCTGGCTGTCCAGATTGAATTCGATTACCGAGAAGCAAGAATGCGCAGACAACTAAAATTGATTACCGCTGTGCGCCTGCTGTTGTTGGGGGCGTTTGTCATGCTGGTGCTGGCCGTTGTCGCCGTTCAGATATACGGTGCGCGTGAGCGTTTTGCCGCCAGTTCAGCCCGGCTGCGTAGCGAATATATGGCGCAGCAGAAAAGTTTGCTCAAAACCGAGGTGGAACGGGTCAGGGCGACCATAGAGTATTATCGCGAACATAGTGAGCAGCACGTTCGCAGCATGGTGCGTGACCGGGTGTACCGTGCCTGTGCTGCGGCTGAGGCGCTATACAACCGTTACGTCGACCAGAAAAATGTTGCTGAAATACAGCAGATCATTATCACGGCGTTGCGCGCCGAACGCTACCCTGAAGACAATGGTTATTTTTTTATCACCGCCCTTGATGGTACCGAGGTGCTCTTTGCCGACAAACCGCAACTGGAAGGCCGGAACATGCTGCAGGTGCGTGATTCAAACGGCAAATATGTGGTGCGCGACATGCTTGAGATAGCGCAGCGTAAGGGTGAAGGATGGTATCGGTATCTGTGGACTAAGCCCGGTATGAGCGGTGCTGATCATACAAAAATTTCGTTCATCAAGTTATTTAAACCACTCGGCTGGATTATTGGCACCGGTTTATACGTCAGTGATGTGGAAAAAGATCTTCAGGATGAGCTGCTTGATGAGATCAGTGCCATCCGTTTTGGCAAAAATGGTTACATTTTTGTCAATACCACCGCTGGAGATGCCTTGATTATCGCTGGCAAGCGTTACAATGGCGACAAAAAACTGTGGCAGGTGTTTCCCGATAAGGCACAACGCTTAAAAGAGATTTTTGCCCTGGAACTCAATGCGTCCAGAAACCCTGGCGGTGATTACATTCACTATACTTTTCCAAAACTTGCCGATCCCGATACGGAGGCGCCTAAGGTGTCTTTCATAGCTAAAGACGATCATTGGAATTGGATAATCGGTGCCGGTGTGTATCTTGATGATGTGGAAGACAAGTTGGCAGTTATGCAACGTGAGCTTGATGGACAATTGCAGCGGGATATCGGCAAGACGCTGTTGGTATCGTTGTTGTTGTTGGCGTTGTTTTTATGGTTGCTGCATGTAGTAAGTCGCTGGTTGCTGAGAGATGTTTCCTCATTTGTCAGTCAGGTCACCCGGGCCGCTTCGGAAGGTGGGGCGATTGATAGCGGTAAAATTCGTTTCAGCGAGCTGGCGCAGATGGCCGTTGATATCAATGTCATCCTAAAGGATCGTCATGCGGCGGAACGCGCCTTGTTTGAGGAAAAGGAGCATCTGCGTACCACCCTCAATTCCATCGGCGATGCGGTAATTACCACCGATACCGATGGCGTGATTACCGGAATGAATCCGGTGGCGGAACACCTTACCGGCTGGCCTGAAAGCGAG
>JAMOOS010000156.1 GCA_027065245.1 Desulfuromonadaceae bacterium
GTTAGCCAGTTTTTTACTGAACATGGCCACGTCTTTTTCCACCTTGGCAATCTCCTTGTTCAGGCGCGCTTCCTCCTCGGCAATATTGATCAATCCGGCTAAGGGGAGAAGAATTTCCACGTCGCCACTCACCTGTTTAGCCACCTGCTCCGGCTGCTCCATATTTACGGCCACGCTGAGCTTTTCCACCCGCGCCAGCGACTTGATGTAACCCTGCGCCTGCTGCAGCAGGGCGCAACTGGACTCGCTGCGACAATCGAGCAGGGCGGTGATCTTTTTCGCCGGGGCGACATCCATCTCGCCACGAATGTTGCGGATGGCCTTGATCACCTCCATCACCTGTTCCATCTGCGCCACCGCCGCGTCGTCAGCGGGCAATCCCGCGCCCTGCGGGTAGCTGCTAAGCATAATCGACGCCGCTGTCCGGCTGCCGGGCAGCTTTTGCCATATCTCCTCGGTGATAAACGGAATTACCGGATGCAGCAGGCGCAACAGGCGTTCCAGCACCGTATATACCACCGTCTGCGCCGCCAGTTTGGCAGCGGCGTCATCAGCGTACAGCGCTCCCTTCACCAGCTCGATATACCAGTCACAGAACTCATGCCAGGTAAAACCGTAGAGAATGCTGGCCACTTCGTTGTAACGGTACTCCTCCAGGGCCTTGTTAGTCTGGCGTTCCACCGCCGCTAAGCGAGTGAGAATCCAGCGATCAGCCAGGGACAGCGCCAAGGTATCCCAGTCAACATTATCGGCGGGAGTAAAACCGTCGAGATTCATCAGGGCAAAACGGCTGGCGTTCCACAATTTGTTGCAGAAGTTGCGATAGCCGCCAATCCGTTTGGTGGACAGCTTGACATCGCGTCCCTGAGCGGCAAAAGCAGCCAGGGTAAAGCGGAAGGCATCGGCGCCGTACTCCTCCACCACCGTAAGGGGATCAATAACATTCCCCTTGCTCTTGCTCATCTTCTGTCCCTGCTCGTCGCGTACCAGGGCGTGGATATAAACATCCTTAAACGGCACCTCGCCACGAAACTTGAGCCCCATCATCATCATACGAGCCACCCAGAAAAACAGGATGTCGAAGCCGGTGATCAGGCAAGAGGTGGGATAGAACTTGTCCAAAGTGGCACTGTCATCAGGCCAGCCCATGGTGGAAAACGGCCACAGTGCCGAGGAAAACCACGTATCCAGCACGTCGGTTTCCTGATTGATATTGCTGCTGCCGCAGTGGTGGCACTGCTGCGCATCTTCACGCGAAACAGTGATCTCGCCACAGTCGGCGCAGTACCAGGCCGGGATACGGTGGCCCCACCATATCTGGCGGCTGATGCACCAGTTTTGGATGTTAAACATCCACTCGTAGTAGGTTTTTTCCCACTGCGCCGGGATAATACGCGTGGCTCCGCTCTGCACCGCCTTGATGGCCTCTTTAGCCAGTGGCTGCACGTCTACATACCACTGCAGACTCATATACGGCTCAGTGACCGTTTTACAGCGGTAACACTCGCCAACAGCATTCAAATGGTCTTCAATCTTGTCCAGCAGCCCCTGCCGATCCAGATCGGCGATAATCTTCTCCCGCGCTGCGTAACGCTCCAGCCCGGCATAAGCAGCGCCGTTGGCGTTGATAAAACCGGACTCGTCGAGAATATTGATAATCTCCAGATCGTGGCGCTTGCCCATTTCAAAGTCGTTGAAATCATGGGCCGGAGTGATTTTTACCGCGCCACTGCCGAACTCTTTGTCCACGTAGTCGTCGGCAATTATCGGAATCTCGCGCCCGGTAAGGGGCAAAACCACCATTTTCCCCACCAGATGGCGGTAACGCTCATCGTCCGGGTGCACCGCCACAGCGCTGTCACCCAACATGGTTTCCGGTCTGGTGGTGGCCACCACCAGATACTCGTCGCTGTCTTTGAGCGGATAGCGTAAATGCCACAGTGAACCCTTTTTGTCGTCGTGCTCCACTTCGAGGTCGGACAAAGCGGTATGACAGCGCGGGCACCAGTTGATAAGGCGGTTGTCGCGGTAGATGAGACCGTCTTCGTACAGCTTGACAAACACCTCACGCACCGCCTTGCTCAGCCCTTCGTCCATGGTAAAGCGTTCACGCTGCCAGTCACACGAAGCCCCGAGACACTTGAGCTGGTTGATGATCTGACCGCCCGATTCGCGCCGCCACTGCCACACCCGCTCGATAAACGCCTCGCGACCGATGGCATGGCGATCGGTTCCTTGTGCCGCCAGTTGTTTTTCCACCACGTTCTGCGTAGCGATACCGGCGTGGTCGGTACCGGGCATCCACAACACCTCGTGGCCGGTCATCCGTTTCCAACGCGCCAGAATATCCTGCAACGTGTTGTTAAGGGCGTGGCCCATGTGGAGCACACCGGTAACATTAGGCGGTGGAATTACAATGGAATACGCCGGTTTATCCGAGTGTTCATCGGCATGAAAATAACCGTTTTCTTCCCAGGTTTTATACCATTTTGCTTCAAATTCAGCCGGGATATACCCTTTTGCCAGTTCATCAGCCATATCAATGCCATTCCTTACATCACACAGCGCACGATCTATCCTGCACCGGGACGGTAAATATAGTAACTGCTCCACCGCCAACGGCGGCGGCACACGAAAAAAGGGGATTTTAGCAATCCCCTTTTTATCCGTCAATAAACTGCGTCAAGCGACGCATTAATTTATATTTTAATCAGCAGGCACTACTGCTGCGGTTTAATCTTTGCCATCTCCTCACGCACCATGCTTTCGGCCAGATCAGGGACAACCTCCCACACCACCTGCTCCAACAGCGGCGCCGCCAGACGTTCGATCACTGCTCCAGCCACCCGTTCAACAATCTCAGTAAGCTGCTCGTCGCTCAGGTAGGCAACGCGCCGCTCAACCCGCGCCTCGGTGGCACCGTAAGCGCCCTCCTCAACAATATTTTCCTCTGCCAAAGCCACAACGCCATCTTCCACCGGTGCGGCAGGTGCGGCAGGCTGGTCCTCAAAAGAAACATCATCGACAGGTGGCAGATCTTTCGGCAGCGGGGCAAACGCTGGCGCAGCCGACTTCTCTTCTGTCGGCTCTTCAAACGAAAACGGCTGCGCCGTCGGCTCTTCTACGGTAGTATCAAAGGAAAATGTTTCGTCACCGCTCTCTACACTTGCCACCTCAACCGGTGGAGTATCAAAAGCAAACTGGTCATCAGATCCAGCCGGTGCCTGCTCAGTTTCGGCAGTGTCAAAAGAAAATGACTCCGTCTCAGGAGTACTCTGCGGAGCAACACCGCCAAAGGTTTCCTCCATGCCAGCGCCGACCGGAGCAGCCGGAGCAGCCGGAGCAGCCGGAGCAGCCGGTGCAGTCGGTGCAGTCGGTGCAGTCGGTGCAGCCGGAGCAGCCGGAGCAGTCGGTGTAGCCGGTGCAGTCGGACCGCCAGCACTCACTTCAGCCACTTCTTCCAGTGCCTGCAGAATATCCTGATCACCGGGAGCCTGCTGCAACGGCGTCGCCTGCCAGCTATCCTGCGCCGACGCGGCACCAGCAGCAGCGAGCAATTCTTCCACCTTGTCAATAAGACTCTGAGAGCTGAACGGTTTTACGATAAAATCGTTGGCACCCACCTGGGACGCCTTTTCTTTGTCAAACGGCTCAAACGTACCAGCCAGCAGCAATACCGGCACATCCTTGAGTGCCGGATCACGGCGCACAGCGTCACACACCTGGTAACCATCCTTGCCTGGCATAAACACATCGGCCATGATCAGATCGGGGCGTTCGGCGGCTGCTAACTTGAGAGCCTCGTCACCATCCGAGGCAGTAACAAGGGTGTAATCCTTGTCGGCAAAGGTAATTTCGATGACCTTTTGAATGGTCACACTGTCATCAGCCAGCAACAACCTTTTACTCATTCATGCCTCCTCAACCCTGCGCAACGGCACAGGTGTAAATAACCAGGTTGGTTCTGCGATACCACAACCGTAAAACGCGCCGCCATTCCGGGGCGGGCATCCCTCAGGATTGTCTCATTTATCAAGTACGAACTGATAGCATACCACCGTTTGGGTGTCAAGCAACTAGGAGCCTGTCGGGCTTTGCGGTTCGAAGCGAAAAATCGACTGGTCGAGGACAGATTTTCGCTCGTTTGCAGGCGAACAGCCGTAGCTATTGGTCGAAAAGGAGCGGAAATATGCACCGGCCAGGCGGTTTTGCAGCCGATGCATGGAAAGTCCGACAGGCTCCTGGCGACTAAAGTCAACGGGTTATAGGCACTTACACCGCCGCCCACGGTCGTGGCAAAAAGATATCCCGATACAGTTTTATGGCGTAGCGGTCGGTCATACCGGCAAGGAAATCGCATATCCACTCGCTGGTACTGCCTCCGGGCAGGCACAAAGCACCGTAATCACGCAATTTTTCTGGATTATCAGCAAAGTAGCGGTATAACTCTTCCAGCACTCTACCGGCTTTATCGAAATCAGTCTGCACTCCGGCAGCGCGATAAACATTAGCAAACAACCACTGGCGCAGTTGTGTCACCATCTGAAGAACTGCGACACTCATACAGATAGTGTCGCTACGCTGCGACGCGGCAATAATGTCATTGACCATGGTATTGATGCGGCGTGAGTGACGTTCGCCAAGCCCACGCAGTAGACAAGCGGGGACATCAGCAGCAGTAACAACACCAGATCGCAATGCATCATCCAGGTCATGATTTACGTAAGCGACAATATCTGCATAACGGACAATCTGCCCTTCCAGTGTCGCCGCTTTGTGGCCACCATCCACAGGTCCATTGCCTTTGGAGTGGTGTAGAATCCCATCACGCACTTCAGCAGTAAGATTCAGCCCGCAGCCATCTTTCTCCAGCACATCCACCACCCGTAAACTCTGGCGCACATGATGAAATCCGCCGTCGCACAGGCGGTTGAGCACACGCTCTCCCACATGGCCAAACGGGGTATGGCCCAGATCATGGCCCAGGGCAATGGCCTCGGTAAGGTCTTCGTTAAGAAACAATGCCCGCGCTATGGTACGGGCGATCTGGGCAACTTCGAGCGTATGGGTAAGTCTGGTACGATAATGATCACCTTCCGGCGATAGAAATACCTGGGTTTTATGCTTGAGACGACGAAATGACTTACTATGCAATATACGATCACGGTCGTGTTGAAAACAAGTACGCAAGTCGCACTCATCTTCCGGCCGCTGCCGCCCTTTGCTGTTGCAGCTCAAGCAGGCGCGAGCAGATAATGTGGCACGCTCGTGCTGTTCAATTATCTCGCGTATTTTTCTATTTTCAATATGATTCATGTGCTGACAACAATAATGGCGGTTACAGAGCAATCTGTATCTGAGCTGCTGATTAATTTATATCAGATATACACTGCGGTTGTGTATTTTTTTCTTGATTTTATCTTCATTTATCGTATTTACTTACAAAAAATATCTACTGCACAAAATACGGCATCAGCCGACAATTACATCAACCAGTTATAAAGGAGCACAATCATGTCAAAACTTCTGGAAATGGCCGTTGAAATTGTATCCGCCCACGCATCTACTACCAGCATGTCAAAAGAGGATCTGGTGGCGGAACTGGCAGAAATTCATGGCGTGCTGAAAACTATGGATGACAGCGAAAATTCTGAAGCAGCGGCAGCGGAACAGAGCAGTGACGAACCGGCAGTATCGCTGAAAAAAGCCTTCGGCAAGGACAAGGTTTATTGCATGATCTGCGGCAAGGGGATGACCACCCTCGGTCGCCATCTGCGCATGGTGCACGAGATGACCCCGGCCGAGTACCGGAAAAAGTTCGGTATTCCCTCATCCCAGGCGCTGGCGGCAAAGTCCTACTCGGCCCAGCGGCGCCAGATGGCTATCGACCGCGGTCTCGGCAACAACCTGGCCAAAGCGCGCGCGGCCAAAAAGGCGGCAAAAAACAAGAAGTAACCGGCCAACAGGCACCATTATTAAACAACAAAGCGCGCAATTTCAGACCGATACCTGAAGTTGCGCGCTTTCTTTATTGCCTGACAAAAGAATCTACTCGATGGAAAACGGCACCACCAGCAGATGGTTACCGGCGGCATCCAGCACCTCTACCCGCCAGTTACCGCGCCACTGCGGTTCCAGCCGTTTGGATGACCAGGTACGCCAGTTATCGGAGCGTACCGGCAGGCTGACCCGCGCCATCTCCCGCCCCTGCCAGTACCACACGTGGGTGATCCAGGTATCATCAACGGCACCGCTCACCCGGGTGTAACAGTACAGTTTATCCGGCACGCCATCGAGACTGTTTATAGAATCCACGGGCTGACGCGCGCTGATGGCGGTGGTGATATCAGCTTCGTCTATCTCTACAGCGTAACCGCTCACTACGGTGACACCAACCAGCGCCGTTAACAGTGTCAGCACCATCGCCACTTTTTTCATACACGCCTCCCGTTTCCCAGTTCTGCTCCTGCCAACTACCCTGCCATGTTGAACCCGGTTGTTTTTACCGCCAGTTCCACACCGAAATTTTCTGCAATGGTAACACCCACGGCGGCAAAGCTGTCACGCGTTCCCAGCGCCGCTCCCGTCGCCAGTCGCGGTGACCACGCCAGCAGCGGCACGTACTCGCGGCTATGCTCGGTACCGGCAGTGGTAGGATCGCAACCGTGGTCGGCAGTTATCACTATCATATCATCATCACCTAAAAGAGGTAAAAAATCTCCCAGCCAACGGTCAAACTCCTCCAGCGCCCGGGCAAAGCCCACGGCATCGCGGCGGTGACCGTAGAGCATGTCGTAATCGATAAGATTGACAAAGATCAGCCCGCTGGCAACTTCATCCAGCAGCGCAGTCAAACGTCGCATACCGTCGGCGTTGTTCTTGGTGGGAAAACAGCGCTCCAAACCACGGTAACAGAAAATATCACCGATTTTACCGACGCCGGTCACCGCGATGCCGCGCTGCTGTAACGCGTCAAGAACATTGGGCGGCGGCGGCATGGAAAAATCACGTCTGGCGGCGGTGCGGGTAAATCCCGCCACCGCATCACCGACAAATGGCCGCGCGATAACCCGCGCTACACCGTAATCGTCCAGAACCGTCCGCATCTGCTCGCACAGCCGGTACAGCCGCTCGGGTGGCATTACCTGCTCGTGGGCGGCGATCTGAAACACCGAATCAGCACTGGTATAAACGATAAGCCGACCGCTGCGCAGATGTTCATCACCCAGCCTGGCGATAATCTCGGTTCCGCTGGCGGCGATATTGCCCAGCGGGGCTTTGGCGCTGATACGGGTAAAAGCGGCGATAATCTCCCGGGGGAAGCCGTGCGGATAGGTGGTAAACGGCACCCGCTGCACCGCTCCGACCATCTCCCAGTGGCCGGTGGTACTGTCCTTGCCTATGGAACGCTCGGCCATTTTGCCCCACATGGCGTCAGGATGCGCCGCCGGGGCTACACCGGTAATGGGGATAATGTTACCCAGACCCAGCCGCTGCAACACCGGTACCTTGAGACCGCCAACGGCAGCGGCCACATGAGCGATGGTGTTGGCATCGTCATCACCGTAAGCGGCGGCGTCGGGCAGAGCGCCACAGCCGACTCCGTCAAGTACAACAAGAATTATGCGCCGAAACGGTTTTTCATACCGCTGTTGTTCAGGTACGATAGTCGGCATTTATCTTAACGTAATCATAGGTAAGATCACTGGTGTAGTAGCTGGACTCGCCGTTGCCCTGATGCAGATCAACACGCACGCAGAACTCGGGCCGTTTCAACACCGCTCCGGCCTGCTCCTCCAGTTGCGCGCCAGTGGACAGACCGTCACGCACCACCTGCACGTCGTCGAAAAATATGTCGATACGCTCCGGGTCAACCACCACGGCGTCGGCATAGCCGATGGCGGCGATGATGCGCCCCCAGTTGGCATCCTCGCCGAAAAAGGCGGTTTTAACCAGATTTGAGGTCGCCACACTGCGCGCCGCCTGTTTCGCCTGGACGTCATCGACAGCGCCGCAGACCTTGATCTGCACCAGTTTGGTAGCCCCCTCACCGTCGCGCACTATCATTTTGGCCAGCTCCAGCAGCAACTCCTCCACGGCGGCGGCAAATTCGTCCGCTGCCGCGCTGCCGGGGCAAATCACTTCGTTACCAGCCTGGGCGTTGGCCAGCAGCAACACCATATCGTTGGTTGATGTATCGCCATCAACAGTGATGGAATTAAACGAGTTGTCCACCGCCCGCTTGAGCAACGGCTGCAGCAACGTATCATCCACAGCGGCATCGGTCATCACAAAGGCCAGCATGGTGGCCATGTTGGGATGGATCATTCCGGCCCCTTTGGCAATGGCGCACAGGCGGTAACTGCCGCCCGTCCCCACCACCTGGCGACTGACTACCTTGTTGAAACTGTCGGTAGTCATGATGGCGCTGGCAACAGCGGCGGCGCCGCCGTCGTCGAGACTGCCGCACAACGCGGGAACCGCCGCCTGCAATAACGCCGCCGGCAACGGCACGCCGATAACACCGGTGGAGGCCACCGCCACCAGTTGTTCGTCTATCTCAAGCTGGCGTGCCACGGCGGCGGCACAGGCGCGCGCATCCTCTTCCCCCCTGGCGCCGGTGCAGGCATTGGCGTTGCCGCTGTTGATCAGCACCGCCTGGCAGCGACCGGCGGCAATACGCGGCCTGGTAACAACCAGTGGCGCGGCAATCACCTTGTTGCGGGTAAACACCCCGGCACACTGCGCCGGGGTAGTGGAAACAATCAGGGCACAATCGTCACCACCGGCCTTGATACCGGCGGCGGCACTGGCAAAGCTAAAACCTGTTACTTCATGCATAATCTGCCTCCCTGCTTATTTACCGCAACATTTCTTGTACTTTTTACCGCTGCCACACGGACACGGATCGTTGCGCCCCACCTTGGCCTCATCGCGGGTAATGGGGGTACGCGCGTGCTCCTCTTCGTCGCTGCGATTCATGATGATTTTCTGCCTGGCGCGCTCCTCCTCCATCCGTTCCACATCCTCCTGCTGCTGCAGACGGATGGTAAACAGCAATTGCAGCACTTCGCGCCGAATCCGCCCCATCATGGCCATGAACAGATTGTAGGCTTCGCGCTTGTACTCCTCCTTGGGGTTTACCTGGGCATAACCGCGCAAACCGATCCCCTCTTTGAGATGGTCGATGGAAAGCAGATGATCCTTCCACTGGCCGTCGATAACCTGCAACAGCAGCACCTTCATCAGATGCTCAAGCAGCTCGCTGGAAAACTCCTCCTCGCGCTCCTTGAGACGCCGGAACACCTGCTCCTTGAGGGCAATCTCCACCACCGCCGGATCAGCCTTCTCCTCCAGTTCCGGCAACTGCGGAGCAAAGTTGAACTGGGCGATAAAATCGCTGACAAGTCCATCCAGGTTCCAGTCGCTAACCGGCATCTTGTCGGGACAGAAAGTGGCAACGATATCCTCCACCGTCTCCTCGATAATGGCATCAAAGGTGGGGCGGATATCCGTCCCGGCCAGCACCTCGCGCCGCTGTTCGTAGATCACCTCACGCTGACGATTCATGACATCGTCGTACTCGATGAGATGCTTGCGGATATCGAAGTTGTGCCCTTCCACCTTCTTCTGCGCGTTTTCTATAGCCTTGGAGATCATGCCGTGCTCAATGGGCTCATTATCCGGAATCTTGAGTTTCTCCATCACAAACGCCACCCGATGACTGCCAAAAATACGCAGCAGATCGTCCTCCAGACTCATGTAAAAACGGCTGGCACCGGGATCACCCTGACGACCGGCACGACCGCGCAACTGGTTGTCGATACGCCGCGACTCATGGCGTTCGGTACCTAGAATGTACAAGCCACCGGCGGCGATAACCCTCTCGCGGTCCTCGGCACACTCGGCGGTATATTTTTCCAGCAGTTCCTGGTAACGCTCATCTTCCACGTCACCGCCCACTGCCGCCTTGGCCAGCATCTCCGCATTGCCGCCCAAAACGATATCGGTACCACGCCCGGCCATATTGGTGGCAATGGTTACCGCGCCGCTGCGCCCGGCCTGAGCGATAATCTCCGCTTCTTTTTCGTGATGCTTGGCGTTGAGAACATGGTGCGGCACCCCGGCTTTTTTTAACTGCTGCGCCAGCCGCTCCGAATTTTCGATGGAGATAGTACCCACCAGAACCGGCTGTTTTTCGGCGTAGCAGCGCTTTATATCCTCAATGACAGCGTTGAACTTCTCCTGCTCGGTCTTGTAGATAACATCGGGATAGTCGGTACGCTGGTTGGGGCGGTTGGTGGGGATGACCACTACGTCCAGCTTGTATATTTCGGCAAACTCCGCCGCCTCGGTATCGGCGGTGCCGGTCATACCGGCCAGTTTATCGTACATGCGGAAATAGTTCTGAAAGGTGATGGTCGCCAGGGTCTGGTTCTCGCTCTCGATTTTCACCCCCTCCTTGGCTTCCACCGCCTGGTGCAAACCGTCACTCCAGCGCCGCCCCGGCATCAGGCGGCCGGTGAACTCGTCGACAATCATCACCTCGCCGTCCTTGACCACGTAATCGACCTCGTTCTTGAACAACGCATGGGCTTTGAGCGCCTGATTTACATGGTGCAATATCTCGATATGACGCGGATCGTAGAGATTTTCGATACCAAGAATCTTCTCCACCGCCGCCACCCCCTGCTCGGTAAGGGTGGCCGCCTTGGCCTTTTCATCCACGGTGTAATCGCCGGTATACTGCTTGACAGTCTGGCCGATTTTACCGTCGCGACTTTCGATGATCTCCCCTTTTTTCAGGCGCGGAATAATGGCGTTGATCTTGTAATACAGCTCGCTGGAATCTTCGCTGGGACCGGATATAATCAGCGGCGTACGCGCCTCGTCGATGAGGATGGAGTCCACCTCGTCGACAATGGCGTAGTTGAGTTCGCGCTGCACATATTCGTCCAGATCAAACTTCATGTTGTCACGCAGATAATCAAAGCCGAACTCGTTGTTGGTACCGTAGGTTACATCAGCCAGATACGCCTGCTTGCGTTCCTCGTCGCTGATGCCATGAACGATACACCCAACGCTGAGACCGAGAAAACGGTGCACCTTGCCCATCCACTCCGAGTCGCGCTTGGCCAGATAATCGTTGACGGTGATGACATGTACCCCCTTGCCGGTGAGGGCATTGAGATAGGTAGGCAGGGTAGCCACCAGGGTTTTACCTTCGCCGGTCTTCATCTCGGCGATCTTGCCGTTGTGCAGCACTATGCCGCCGATGAGCTGAACATCAAAATGACGCATGTTAAGAACCCGCCACGCTGCCTCACGTACCACGGCAAACGCCTCCGGCAGCAACTCGTCCAGGGTGGCGCCATCGGCCAGCCGCTGTTTGAACTCATCGGTCTTGGCGCGCAGTTCATCGTCGCCAAGCGCTTTCATCTCCTCTTCCAAGGCATTTATCTTTACCACGGTCTTACGCAGCCGCTTTATTTCTCGATCGTTTTTACTGCCGAATATTTTTCTTAACAAAGGACGGATCATCAAAGGTCTCCGAAAAGGGCTAAAAAGGTTTATCGCAACAACAATCCGGCTACACCAGATTGAGGCGGGTAAAAATCTCCTGCGTCGCCGCAGCACTGTTGAGGGTATAAAAGTGAACGCCACTCACCCGCTGCTCGAGCAGATCAGCCACCT
>JAMOOS010000157.1 GCA_027065245.1 Desulfuromonadaceae bacterium
TCTATGCCGATTATCGCTTGTATCAGCTATATGAGTACCATTTTAACGCATTTGTCTGGAATATCATCACCACCCGCGGCGGCATTGCCTCTTTGGGTGCCACCGCCGCCAGCATGCGCACCTTTGCGCTGGATATCAGCATAGTGTTGATAGTCAACACACTGCTGCTGTGGCTGGCACACAAAAATTATTTTAACTGGCTACGCCACTTCAGTCCACGCCGATGCGGCATCGCCATAATCATACTGGGAACATTGCTGCTGGTGGAGGAAGGAACCGCCGCCTGGTATCAGTATGTAGAAGATGGTGCTGGCTGCGCAGTTATCGCCTTGGTGCCGTTACATCTCAAAACTACTGCCTCCGGCCTGTTGCAGCGTCTGGGGGTAGCCAAACCGCAGCACAAGCGGATAACCATCAGCCGTGGGCATATGCATTATCCGCTGGCACCACTTCAGAGAACCAGGCCGCACCATCCGCCTAATATCATCTGGCTGGTGGCAGAATCGTTTCGTGCCGATCTCATCGATCCGAAAATTACTCCAAACCTGTGGCGCTACAAACAACAGGCATTGTACTTCACCAACCATTACAGCGGCGGCAACCGTACCCGTATGGGATTGCTATCCATGTTCTACGGCCTGTATCCCCCTTACTGGTATCATCTGCAACAGGAGAAGGTGCGCCCCCTCATAATGGATCTGCTGATGGCCGATAACTACCAGCTCAGCCTGAATACCAGTCAGAGCTTTACCTACCCGGAGCTGAACGACACCCTGTTCACACGCATCCCAAACACCTGCAAACAGGAATTGCGCAACGGCCCGCCGTGGCAACGTGACCGCGACAATACCAGCCATATTATTAATTTTATTGCTGGACGTCAGCGGCAACGGCCGTTTTTTGTTTTTATGTTTTACGAATCAACTCATGCTTCATACAGTTTTCCACCCGCAACGGCAATCCGTGCCAACTACAGCAAAAAGGTAAACTATGCCCGCCTGGCATCAAAACTGGGCAATATCCAACCACTGCACAACCGTTACATTAACGCTGCCCACTATGTCGACGGCCAGGTTGGGCGACTGCTCGACTATCTGCGTCGCAACCACCTGTTTGACAACACCATCGTATTATTTACTGGTGATCACGGCGAAGAATTTATGGAGCGCGGAGCCTGGGGACACGGACATAACATCTCTTTTACCCGCTATTGTACGCAGGTACCGCTGTTGCTGTGGTTGCCCGGACAACCGGGAAGAACCATTGCCCATATAACCTCCCACAACCAGATTCCCGCTACCCTGCTGCCAATGCTGGGAGTGGAAAATGATGCCAGAGACTACAGCAGTGCCACCAGTCTGTTAACTGGGCCGCCTGCCTATGTGGTTATCGGCAGCCACGACAGTATAGCTGTACGCGCCAACGCCACCATCGCCTGGCCGTTTACCTCCAGCCAATATTTTCACTATGTGGTACGCGATAGAGACGACTATGTTGTAGCTCGCGCTCGCAAAGAGGAACTACTGCGACAATATCAGCCGCAAATAAATGAAGTGATAAAGGAATGTGGTCGATTTTTACAGTGAGATATGCCAACCATGCCGATTAACACACTGCGTTACATTGTGCTGCCACTGTCGATTCTTGCCGTGTTGCTGGTCGTGTTCGATTATGGCGGTCTGGATCTTTACTGCGGCGACCTGTTCTACTATCCGCGCGGCGGCGGATGGATTTACAAGCATAGCTGATGAGCACAGGATGTATTGCACAGCGGCGGGCGCCGGTTTATCGTTGCTGTCGATCTCGGTTGCGGCAGCCTGTTTACCCTGTGCCAACTGGCGAGATGAACATGGAGGGGATACGCAGCGTGGCCGGTGTGCAAACTACTCGCGGCTGGCTCTTGCCAGAGCTTGAGCCGCCCACTTGTTGATACTGGTTCCACGGTTGCCGAATCATGAAAAACGGCCTGCAACGTCTTGTAGTGTCAGGAACTCATAGTGGGATGATATCACATACCAACACCCTCTTTTCCGCATAAGGCAACAACGTATCGCGGCAGCGCAAATAATTATTTTAAGTAGATACTCACTATGTTATCGTGCCACACGCCGCGACTGGATGCGGCTGTTGCCGGGAGTGCAAGCAATGTTTCATCAGGTTATCAGCTGGATTGTCGATACTGTGAGTTTGTGGGGATATCCCGGCATT
>JAMOOS010000158.1 GCA_027065245.1 Desulfuromonadaceae bacterium
TCGTGCCGCTGCCAGCCTATTTTGACCATCCCATGGGGTTGGAAGCGCTGGGGATTTGCCCCCGTTATCTCCCGTTTGCCAGTGATAATCCGCTGCCCGATCCCGCGCGCATTGCCGCCGCCATTAGTGAGCGTACCCGCGCTATTTTGCTGGTAACGCCCAGTAATCCCACCGGCGCAGTGTTGCCGC
Source organism: Desulfuromonadaceae bacterium (assembly GCA_027065245.1). Lineage (GTDB taxonomy): Bacteria > Desulfobacterota > Desulfuromonadia > Desulfuromonadales > Desulfuromonadaceae > Desulfuromonas. The sequence goes on from JAMOOS010000158.1 coordinate 190, forward strand.
CTGCCCTTATTGATGAATTATTCCAACTGGCCCGGTGCAACAATATCGCTCTGGTGCTGGATGAAACCTATAACGCCTTTGTGCCGCCGGGGCTGGCGCCTCACCATCTGTTTTCCCGTCCCGACTGGGATGAGCACTTTATCCATATCGCCTCGTTCGGCAAAACCTTTGCCCTTACCGGGTTTCGCGCCGGGGCGCTGATAGCTGCCGAGAAACTGCTCCATCAAGCGCTAAAGGTCCAGGATAGTATGGTGGTGTGTCAGCCGCGTATCACGCAACTGGCTGTTGCCTACGGTTGCGACAATCTCGACGATTGGGTGGCGGACAACGCTGCCATGATGCAGCAGCGCCACGACCTGTTTACCCGCTTGTTTGACGTGGCTGACAATCCCTTTGAGTTATGTGCCAGCGGCGCCTTTTTCGCCTGGGTGCGGCATCCGTGGCCGCAGTTGTCCGGGCGCGCTGCCGCCCGCCGCCTGCTGGACGAGGCGGCGGTTATCGCCCTGCCGGGAGAAGTGTTCGGCCCCGGACTGGAAGGCTATCTGCGTCTGGCTCTCGGCAATGTCGGCTATCACGCTATTGAAGCGGCGGTGGCGCGGTTTAGTGCAATAACGTTGGATGTTTAGAAATGAAACCTTGTGGGTAATATTTTTTGTTGACAATAGAGGACTAAAATTGTATAGATTTGCGTGGGTTGGTTGTAGGGGCGTCATTTATGGGGGGTGGCCATGTTTTCAGCCGCATCAGTTATCCGCTTTTACCGCGATGGATTCCGCTCCATGGTTCTGGGGCGCACGCTGTGGAAGATTATCGCCATTAAACTGCTGGTGTTTCTGGTGGTACTCAAGCTGTTTTTCCCTAATTTTCTCAACACCAATTTCGCTACGGATCAGCAACGTGCTGATTACGTACTAGGCAATATTACCGGGCTCCCGGCTACGGGACGATAATGCTCAAAGGAGGTTGTCAGTGCTTGATCAAATCGATTTTACCCAATTAAACTGGGCGCGGGCGCAATTTGCCCTCACTGCCATGTATCACTGGATTTTTGTGCCTCTAACCCTGGGGCTTTCGTTCCTGCTGGCGTTTTTTGAAACCATCTATGTTAAAACCGGCAACGAAAAATGGAAGCGTATCACCAAGTTCTGGATGAAGCTGTTTGCCATCAACTTTGCCATCGGCGTGGCTACCGGCATCATCCTGGAGTTTGAGTTTGGTACCAACTGGTCCAACTATTCGTGGATGGTGGGGGATATCTTTGGTGCGCCGCTGGCGGCTGAAGGGCTGTTCGCCTTTTTCCTCGAAACCACCTTTTTCGCTGTCATGTTTTTCGGTTGGAACCGGGTGTCGAAAAGGTTTCATCTGTTGTCCACCTGGCTGGTGGCCATCGGTTCGAATATGTCGGCGTTGTGGATTCTTATCGCCAACGGCTGGATGCAACACCCGGTGGGGATGGAGTTTAATCCTGCCAAGGCGCGTTTTGAGATGACCAATTTCTGGGATATCCTCTTTTCGCCCGTCGGCGTCAGCCATTTTGTTCATACCACCAGCTCATCGTTTCTGCTTGGCTGTCTGTTTGTCGTCAGCGTTTCCAGCTGGTATCTGTTGCATGGCCGTCATGTTGACATGGCTAAAAAGAGTTTGGCCGTGGCAGCGACCTTCGGCATCATCGCCTCGGCCTTTGTCGGTTTTACCGGCGACGAATCTGCCTATACCGCCGCCCAGGTGCAGCCGATGAAACTGGCTGCCATGGAAGGGTTGTGGGATGGTGAAGTAAACGCCGATCTGGTAATGCTGGGTATCCCTAATCCGGGCAAGAAAGCGGGCGATACTACCGACGCTTTCCAGCTTGAGATTAAAGCACCGTACCTGTTGTCGCTGCTGGCCAACCGCGAGCTGGGCAGTTTTGTGCCGGGAATCAACGATCTGGTCTATGGCAATCCCAAACACGGTATTGTGGGGGCCGACGAGAAAATCATCCTCGGTAAACAGGCGGTGCACCAGCTGGCATTGTATAA
>JAMOOS010000159.1 GCA_027065245.1 Desulfuromonadaceae bacterium
CAAAGTTGGTGTAGTAGGTGGGTTTTACTTTTGCCGTACCAAAAAAGTTGATGGCCGCCCAGGTGGGCGCTGCCAGCGCTACCGCGACCAGCACGGCAAACAGCATAAATAGTTTTTTCATTCTCCCAGTTTCCTCCTTTGTTGGTTTTATAAACGCCGGTTACGTGGCAGTACCGGCACAGATAAGGCGAGAACGTAGCAGGGGGCAGGGGTCAGGTCAAGAAAAATCAAACGCGGTTATGTAATGTTTGTCGCGGCCAAACAATGTTGATAGTACGGTGGAAATTGCTTGTTGACTGTGGCGTGCCCATAGATGGAGCAGCTACTGCCGGTTATCTTCGGCACAGATTAGATTGCGCCCATGGCTCTTGGCAGAGTAAAGTAGTGCATCTGCGCGCTGCAGTGCCTTGTCAAGGGGTTCATGCTGTTTGCGTATTACCACGCCACCGCTGATGGTGCAATGGACATTGGCCATAACGCCGTTGAATTTAAGCGCTGCAACTGCTTTGCGGATTCTTTCGGCAATAGTTTTAACTTTTTGCAGTGGTTCCGCAACAATGAATACGACGAATTCTTCTCCGCCATAACGCACCGGAATGTCGCTCTTACGAATTTCAGCGCCAATGATGTCAGCAATGCGGCACAGTACTTTATCTCCTTCAAGATGTCCGTAGGTATCGTTTATTAGCTTAAAGTGGTCTATATCCAAGGCGATAATGCCTACTGTAGCACTTGAATCACGGTCATGGATGTGCAGCAGCCGTTCTACTGTATCGCGCATGTACAGGCGGGTATACAGACCGGTGAGATGATCACGGATGGAACGCTGATAAAACTTTTGTCGTTCCTGTTCCAGGCTGCGGTAAATCATCTCCCGTTCTACAGCGATGTGCAGTGGCCGGGACAAGCGGCGCAATATCTCCAGCTCTTCATTGTCTGGCGGTGTTGTTTCATGCAGAGTGAATACCGCAATAGCCCGGACAGTTTTGCTCTCCTGATCAACCAATGGCACTGCCAGGCTGCAGTTGCTTTGGCGCGCGCCGGTAGGAATGTCGCAAAAATAGACAACCTGCCGTCTAAAACGGTTGAGCCAATTGCTGTATTCTTCCCCCAGCAGACCGACAAGCCACGATGGCGGTCCGGAGTCGCTGGCGGTAAACATGGCGTTGGAGCTGAAGTGCACACTGCCGTGCTGCTCCTCACAGGCATAAAAATCGAGATTACTCACCGGCAACATGCGTCGCACCAGTGTCAGACACTCGGCGGCGATTTCGCTGAACGCTTTGTAGTTGATCATGGCGCGGGTGAACTGATGCAGAATCTCGTTCAAATGCGAAAGACGCTGAATGTCGCTGTTGCTCTGGGTGAGCAGGTAGGTGCCGCAATTGAGCGTTTTCAGCTGGTTTATAATGTACGCGATAAGATGTTGCGGAATTATGGAGCCGTGTTGCGGCGCTATCAGGCGGGCCGGATAACGCTCTATTTTGGTCAGGCCGTGATGGAGGATTTCCCGGCTGGGCATGTAGTGCTCGTGAAACATTTTTATAGCGTCAAAGTAGCTTTCGTCCGTTGCCAGCAGTTGCCAGTGTTCGGTAAAACCGCCGAATATATCGCTGGAAAACAAAATGTTACTGCCATGGTCGAAGGTGCAGATGGAGCCGGGAAAATGGAGGTAAGGGGTGAAGATGAATTCCAGCTCCCGCCCGCCGATATCCAGTTTCCAACCCAGCTGCTCCACGCACTGCAGCCTGATGTTCAGGTTGTAGTGCTTAAGCAGGGCGATGGTGCGCCAATGGCTTAACAATACAGCATCCGACCGGGTAATCATGGTGTCCAGGCGCGGCATGGCGGCTGTGATGTCGGGATCCTGGTGGTGGCAGATGAAATAGCGTATATGATCGAACGGGATTATAGACTCAATTTTGCGCAGTGTTTCATTGATGGTGAGGCTGGAGCCGGGATCCACCAGTACCGATTGATCACCGTTCTCTATCAGGTAGACGTGGCACTGAAACGGATCATCGTCCAGTTTGTGCCCAACCCACCATGCCCGTTGCCCAAGGTGAATTGCCTGTTGCGGGTTGACGGCATCGATGGCGGCTAAATCGGCTGAATCCATGAAATCCCTGCAAAGAGTCCAGAGTGTAAGGCTTTTCTGCGCCGGGGCTAGGAACCTGTCGGGCTTTGCGAATCGAAGCG
>JAMOOS010000160.1 GCA_027065245.1 Desulfuromonadaceae bacterium
TCTTATCATGGGCGTTCTGGTAATCGGCGCCGTTCTCACCCTGCTGGGCAACATGCTGGCTGATATCGGCTACGCTGTTGCTGATCCGCGTATTCGTAATGGTTGATCAATTCATCTCGTGCCAACAAAAATGGCGACCTGTATCAGGTCGCCATTTTTACATTAACCACAATTCCACCAGGAACTCTTTTCGGCTACGATCAGACAGATTCCTGGTCGGTTCTGAGTTTATTGTTACCAAATGCCTGTCTTAAGTCAGCGGTCATGGTGCATTCGTAATCGGCGATGCGGGCCAGTAACTGACGGCTGTGTTCGTCGATAAAATCGATGTTGGCGCAGACGCTGTTGTTGCCCACTTTGGTCACCCGGCACTGGATGCGGGTGAGGGGTGGGAAGGTTGTGCAGTATTGGCGGTAACTGCCGGTGCGGGCAGGCAGCGAACCCATCTGCTTGTGGGCAAAGCTCCACAGAATCATCAGTTGAAAACTGCCGTCCATTACCAGCGGATCGGCCAGCCAGCTATCGCGCAGGGGCATGGTCATCCACTTGTGCGGCGGCTGGGCTGCGGCACACACGGCAATAATACCTTCACTGCTGTTGCTGATTACCTGCTGCAGCCCTTGCAGCAACGGGCCGTGGAACAGTTGGCCGCCGGAGTAGATTTCGTTGCTATCAGCGCCGCCGCCGTCGATAACCAGCGGCTCGATGGCCGGGCGCTGATGCGGCAACTCGGCAGTGAGAATGATATCGGCACCGGCGTGCAGGGTGGCGCCATCGTCGGAGCGGACACTGACGGCGACAACAAACTGTTCATCGGCAGCGCGCAAAGGCTCGGCGTAGATCCGCAGCGCACTGCTGCTGTCGGCGGGCAACACAATCCCCTTGTTGATACGCAGATTATCAAAACCGTGGAAATGCAGACCAGGATTGCCGTGCAGCGCGCCCTGGGCCAGCCATTCTATCAGCATTGCCATGGGAACCACCGCTTTGCCGTCGATAACATGATGGCGCAAAAAGGGCATATCGTTGCTGTTGACAACAATATCCAGCACCGCCTGAGCTGCCGACTGTGACAAAGATGTGTCATCTGGTTGTGTGGTATCGGTGCTGTCGTTGCCGCCAGCGGAGATAACCAGCTCAACCTCGTCGTCGTTGTGCGCCAGTTCGCGCAGCAGGTAATCGGCACCGGCGTCGAGGTCAATGGTAGCTATTCCCTCAGCGGCAAAGATTTTTTTCAGCGCCGGCGTAACCATGCCGCCGTTCCATGGCCCCCAGTTGAGTGCCACAACACGACAGTTACGTCGTTGCCGTGCCAGTGCCTGGGCGGTTTTGTTGAGTACTTCGTTGGCAACGGCGTAATCCACCTGGCCGGTGCGGCCAAAGCGGCCGGTGGACGATGAAAACAGCGCTATAAAACGCAGATCGTCGGCGGCAGTGGCTTGCAGCAATGCCTGTAGCCCGGCGATTTTTGTCGAATAAACCAGCTCAAACTGTTGTGCGGTTTTGGCGCTGATCTTTTTATCTGCCAACACACCGGCACCGTGGATAACACCGACGATTCTACCGTGCTGCCGTGCCGATGCCACAGCTGCGGCTACTGCCTGCTCGTCGCGGATGTCGACACTGTGATACAACACCCGGCAACCCAGCTTTTCCAGCGCAGCAATGTTGGCGCTCAACTCACGATTGTTGAGAGTGCGCCTGCAGGCGTCGTTAAGCTCGCGTGGCTTCAGCGGCGTGGCGGCATGGACGACAAGCGCCTGTTTGACCTCCGCCTCGGTGGTGGCGGCGCTCAGCCAGTCCGGTTCCGCTTCGGGTGCGCCGCTGCGCCCCAACAGCAGGATGGTGGGGCGGCCACAGCGGGCCAGAGCTTTGGCCACATGGGCGGTTACACCCCGACCACCGCCACTGATCACTATTACATCGTCACCAGTCAGGGAGATCGACGCTGCCGTGCTGTCCAGATCTTCCAGTTGCAGTTGCAGTTCAAAGCGACCGGAGCTGTTAATGGCCACTTCTACCGGTCCCTGCAGAAGAAATTCCTCTATCACCGCTTCAGCTTGAGCAGCAGCGGGCATGGTTGTATCGATATCGACGGCCTTGCAGTGAGCCGACGGCCATTCGTGGGCGGCGGTTTTGACCAGACCAGCCAAGCCGCCGGAGATGGGATCGATCACCTCTGCCGGACGTT
>JAMOOS010000161.1 GCA_027065245.1 Desulfuromonadaceae bacterium
AAAAACAGCGCCCATGGCAAAGCCACAGGCGCTGAAGGTTAAGGAGTCTGTTGTTTTGGCGCTGCCGGTTTACATCATACCGGGCATGCCGCCGCCCATACCGCCGGGCATGGCGGGCATGGGTGCTTCTTCTTTGGGCAGCTCGGCGATGCAGGCTTCGGTGGTGAGCATCAGTCCGGCTACCGAGGCAGCGTTTTGCAGGGCGCTGCGGGTTACCTTGGTGGGGTCGATAATACCGGCTTCGAGCATGTCGACGTATTCTTCGCTGGCGGCGTTGAGGCCGTAGGCGTCTTTGCCGGAGCGGACTTCGTTGACGACGATGGAGCCTTCGAGACCGGCGTTGGCGGCAATCTGACGCAGTGGCTCTTCGAGGGCGCGTTTGACAATCTGCACGCCGAAGGCCTGCTCGCCGTCAACATCGAGTTTTTCTACCGCTTCTACGCAGCGCAGCAGGGCGACACCGCCACCGGGAACGATCCCTTCTTCTACGGCGGCGCGGGTAGCGTGCAGAGCGTCTTCGACGCGGGCCTTCTTCTCTTTCATTTCGGTTTCGGTGGCGGCGCCTACCTTGATTACCGCTACGCCGCCAACGAGTTTAGCCAGGCGCTCCTGCAGTTTCTCGCGGTCGTAGTCGCTACTGGTTTCTTCTATCTGGGCGCGGATGATTTTTACCCGGCCTTGAATCTCTTCTTCGCTGCCGGCGCCGTCAACGATGGTGGTGTTGTCTTTGTCGACTACCACGCGCTTGGCGGTACCGAGCATATCTTCGGTGGCGTTTTCGAGGGTGAAGCCGAGTTCTTCGCTGATTACCTGACCGCCGGTGAGAATGGCGATATCCTTGAGCATCTCTTTGCGCCGATCACCGAAGCCGGGGGCTTTTACGGCGGTGACGTTGAGGGTGCCGCGCAGTTTGTTGACTACCAGGGTGGCCAGCGCTTCGCCGTCTACGTCTTCGGCGATGATCATTAGTGGCTTGCCCTGCTTGGCTACCGGCTCAAGGATGGGCAGCAGCTCGCGCATGTTGGAGATTTTCTTTTCGCAGATGAGGATGGCGGGGTCTTCGAGAACCGCTTCCATGCGCTCGGCGTCGGTAACAAAGTAGGGGGAGAGGTAGCCGCGGTCGAACTGCATCCCTTCGACGGTTTCGAGGGAGGTTTCCATGCTGCGGGCTTCTTCTACGGTGATTACCCCTTCCTTGCCGACTTTTTCCATAGCTTCAGCGATGATGTTGCCGATGGTGTCGTCGCTGTTGGCGCTGATGGTGCCAACCTGGGCGATCTCTTTGTGGTCACGGATGGGCTTGGAGATTTTGACCAGTTCTTCTACTGCGGCAGCGGCGGCTTTGTCGATACCGCGCTTGATACCCATGGGGTTGTGACCGGCGGATACCAGCTTTACCCCTTCTTTGTAGATGCTTTGCGCCAGTACGGTAGCGGTGGTGGTGCCGTCACCGGCAACGTCGGAGGTTTTGGAGGCAACTTCTTTTACCAGTTGCGCGCCCATGTTCTCAAATTTGTCGTCGAGCTCTATCTCTCTGGCGACGGATACGCCGTCTTTGGTGATGAGGGGAGCGCCAAAGGATTTGTCGATGACGACGTTGCGCCCTTTGGGACCGAGGGTTACTTTTACGGTGTCGGCCAGTATGTTGACGCCGGCCAGTATGCTGGCGCGGGCGTTTTCGGAAAATTTAATCTCTTTTGCGGACATTTTGCTTCTCTCCTGTTATCTGAAATTCGTCTGTTGCCTGATATTCTCGTTTTTTAATTGCGGCACAATGAGGATAACTACTCGATGACGCCAAGAATGTCGTCTTCGCGCATCATCAGGTAGGACTTGCCGTCAACTTTAATCTCGGTGCCGGCGTACTTGCCGAACAGCACCTTGTCGCCCACTTTTACATCCATGGCGATAATTTTGCCGTCGTTGTCTTTTTTCCCCTTGCCAACGGCGATTACCTTACCTTCCTGCGGCTTTTCTTTAGAAGCAGTGTCGGGAATGATAATCCCCCCGGCGGTAGTGGTTTCCTCTTCGACACATTCTACAATAATGCGATCCTGTAGCGGTCTGATGTTCATACTCTCTTCTCTCCTTCTAAAAAATTGTCGGTTTCCGGCTTATCGCCAGCTGATGGTTTAATCGTCTCAACTCTACTCCGTTGTTAGCACTCGCTGTAAATGAGTGCCAGCAACGC
>JAMOOS010000162.1 GCA_027065245.1 Desulfuromonadaceae bacterium
GCCGCAAAAGCATAAGCGCTTCCGTCAGGAGATTATAGACGCCATTGCCGAACTGGAATCGGGGGAAAGCTCGTTCCTGCTGCAAAAACTGGGCGAGATGCAATGCGCTCAGGTAAAAGAGCTGGAGCAGATATCCGGCATGGGCCGTGAGCGGATAAACGCTCATCTGGAAAACCTGCGCCAAAACGGCAAGGTGGAGCTGCTGGGCAAACAGTGGTTTCCGACGCGACTGGCGCGCGCCTTCAGGCAGCGGCTGGTGCAGGTTACCGAACAGTTTCATAACGACAACCCGTTGCTGCCCGGCATCCCCCACGCCACCCTCAAATCTTCGCTACCGCGCCAGGTGGGGGGCAAGGCGTTTGAACTGCTGCTGGCCGCCACGCCGCTGCTGCGCGCCGAAGAATGGGTACAGGTAGCCGATTTCACCCCGGAACCGTCGCCACAACAGCGTCAGATCATGGATAAAATCGTCGCGGAGTACCGCCGCGCCGGTGTACAGGCCAAGGGTCGGCGCGAGATGCTCGACAATCTGGGCATTGGCGCTGATGAGCTGGAAGGCTGTCTGGGCTATTTATTCCACAACGGCGAGCTGATTAACCTCAACAACGACACCTTTCTCCATCGCGACAGTTACCTGGCCGCCCTGCGCCAGCTGATAAACCACTTTGCCACCAACGATACCATCACCCTGGCTCAATATCGCGACATAATCGGCAGCGCACGCAAGCCGGTACAGGCACTACTGGAATATTACGACACCCGCAAATACACCATCCGCAAAGGCGATGTGCGTGAGGCGTGGGAATTGCCAGACGTAGACAAGTTGACTTAACCGAGGAACCCTACTGTGACAAAAAAAATTCATCTCACCAGACTGGCACGCAGCGCCGGCTGAGCGGCTAAAATAGGTCCCGAGACCCTGGCACAGGTACTGTGCCAGCTACCGCAAAACGACGATCCGAACCTGCTTTCGCGCGATATCCCCTGTGCCGACGCCGGTGTCTACCGCATCAACGACGACCTGCTGCTGCTGCAGTCGGTGGATTTTTTCACCCCGGTGGTGGACGATCCCTACCGCTACGGCGCCATCGCCGCCGCCAACGCCCTTTCCGACGTGTTTGCCATGGGCGGCACGGTACTCACCGCCATGAGCATAGTGGCGTTTCCATCGTGCCTGCCGACAGCGGCCCTTGGCGATATTTTGCGCGGCGGTGTCGACAAGGTACACGAAGCCGGTGGCACCATGATGGGCGGCCACTCCATCGAAGATGACGAACCCAAGTTCGGCCTGGCGGTAACCGGCACCGTGCATCCGCAGCGGCTCATCACCTCGCAGGGCGGCAAAACCGGCGATCTGCTGGTGCTGACCAAGGCGCTGGGCACCGGGCTGCTTACCACGGCATTAAAAGCTGAAGTTATTGGCGAACAGGATATGGAGGCGGCACTGGCCGGCATGGAGCGTCTTAACCGCGCCGCCAGCGAAGTGATGCGCGCCGTCGGCGTTTCGGCCTGCACCGATGTCACCGGCTTCGGTCTCATCGGTCACGCGCTGGAGATGGCGCGCGCCAGCGCGGTGGAGCTGATCATCCACGCCGACAGCCTGCCAGCCTACCCCCACGCCGTGGAGATGGCACAAAGCGGCCTGGTACCGGTGGGAGCGTTCCGTAACCGCGATTATTACATGCCTGATGTAACCGGTACAGAGCGGATAAGCGAGGAAAGAATCGACCTGCTGTGCGACCCGCAGACCTCGGGCGGCCTGCTCATCAGCGTTGCGCCCGACAAGGTGGATACACTGCTTGCGCAACTGGAACAAGCGGGCGAAAACGCCGCTATCATTGGCGAGATAGGTAACGGCAACGCCGCCACTATCACATTGATTTAACAACTAACCAGCGCTGGCAGTATCGGCCTGGGGCGCCGATTTCTGCACCTGTGGCAGCGGCGTCTGAATCTGGTAATCACTGTTTTCCAGAATAATCTGCATGGCGGTGTTGGTGGCGGGGGCAAACAGAATCGGCGCCATCAAATTAAGGGTGATGCGGCGGTCTGGATGTACAGTAACCACCACCATGGCGTAGCACTCGTCCTGCTCCGTTATCCCCAGTACCTTACGCTCGCTCTCCTCTGCCAGCACACCATAGGTAGGGAAAAAATTGGTCGGATCGGTAAGCACCAGCGCCACC
>JAMOOS010000163.1 GCA_027065245.1 Desulfuromonadaceae bacterium
GGCTGCGTCCCTGTAGCAGCAGCTCGCTTTCGGCGCTTATCCCCTCCACCAGCACCGGAATAACCGTGCCGATCCGCTGCTGCTGGCGCTGGTGCGACAACTGCTGCTGGATGTGCATCAGCTCCTGCTGGCGGCGCTGTTTTGTCTCTTCATCCACCTGGCCGGGCAGATTGGCGGCGGCGGTACCTTCTTCGCGCGAGTAAGTGAATACCCCCATACAATCGAAATGTCCGGCGGCGACAAAATCGCGCAGGCTGGCGAACTGTTCTTCGCTTTCGCCGGGAAAACCGACGATAAACGAGGTGCGCAGGGTGATGCCGGGCACACGGGCGCGAATTTCCTCCACCAGGGCGCGGCTGGCTGCTTCGTTCAGGCGGCGCTGCATGGCGCTGAGCATGGTGTTGTCGATGTGCTGCAGGGGCAGGTCGAGATAGGGGCAGATTTTTTCCTCGGTGGCCATCATCTCCAGCAGTGCCGTGTCTATCCCTTCGGGGTAGGCGTACATCAGCCGCAGCCAGGTGATGTCGGTCTGCACCAGCAGACGGAGCAGATTGACCAGACTGGCGTCGTCGGCGCGGTCGCGGCCATAGGCGGTGATATCCTGGGCGATGAGGATAATCTCCTTTACGCCGTGTGCCACCAGCTGCTCCACTTCGGCGCGGATGTCAGCCATGGAGCGGGAACGCAGCGGGCCGCGAATCTGCGGAATGACGCAGTAGGAGCAGTTGTTGGAGCAGCCCTCGGCGATTTTCACGTAGGCGGTGTAAAACGGCGTGGCCCGAAGGCGTGGCAGGGTGCTGTCAAACAGGGCGGTGGGCGCGTTTATCTCCACCACCTGACCAGCGGCGCAGGTGCGCAGCAGCTCGCTGATGCGTGGAGCTTCGCCGATGCCCATAAACAGGTCAACCTCCGGCAGTTCGGCGGCCAGCTGGCGGCGGTAGCGCTGCGGCAGACAACCGCACACCACCAGCAGACGGCAACTGCCCTGCTCCTTAAAGCGCGCTGCTTCCAGAATGGTATCTACCGATTCTTCCTGAGCGTCCTGAATAAAGGCGCAGGTGTTGACGATAATGATATCGGCGCTGTGTTCATCGGTGGTAATCTCAAACTGGTGCGTATCGAGATGACCGAGCAACACTTCGGCGTCGGCAAGATTTTTCGGGCAGCCGAGACTTACCAGGCATACTTTATCGCGTTTTTCCACCGGCAACTCCCGGTTACGAGCGCATGTTGACAAATTGCAGCTCGATATCCATATCGGCGTTTTTGAGCATCTGCATCACCGTTTGCAGATCGTCGATTTTTTTGCCGGAAACGCGGACCTCGTCTTCCATAATCTGCGGCTGCACCTTGAGTTTCTGCGCCTTGATCAGCTTGACGATCTCCTTGCCTTTCTCCTTGGAGATTCCCTGTACCAGCTTTATGTGCTGGCGCACCGCCATACCGGAGGCGTTTTCCACCTTGCCGAAATCGAGGCATTTGGTGGACACTTTGCGCCGGGTGAGCTTGCCCTTGAGGATGTCGGTAATGGCCTGCAGTTTGTAATCATCGGCGGCGACGATGGTGATGCTGTCTTTATCCAGGGTGATTTCGTTGCTGGTGCCCTTGAAATCGTAGCGCTGATCAACCTCTTTGCGCGTTTGATTGACGGCGTTGTCTACTTCCTGCATATCGATTTTGGAAACAATGTCGAAACTGGGCATAATTGTCCTCCTCTACAGAATAAAATTTTATTGCCGACGCAAATCAGCGGGGTGTACCACCGCCACACCGGCGGGAATGTCAAATTTGAACTGTTGCGGCGTAAGGCCGCTGTTGATGCGGATATCGCTGAATTCTATGCTGGTCACGTTATCGGTGGGATCGATAATAGTGGCGGCGGCGATGGGAAAACGTAACCGTGCCGAGCGATTATTTATCCACGCCGGAACCGCCAGTTCCAGGGTTTTGATATACACCGACGCCTTGAGCGGGGTGAGAGCCAGTACATAGTTGCCGTGCTGGTCGCGCCGCTTGGCGGCCCACTCCACGCTGAAATGTTTGTCCAGATGGCCGAGGTTGCGCAAAAACAGCAGCGGATCCTCCTTGTAGTAGCTTTTATCGGTTACCGCCGACACCATAACCTGATTATTTTCCGGCATGTATACCCACAGGGTTTCGCCGTCGCAGATTACCTGTTGG
>JAMOOS010000164.1 GCA_027065245.1 Desulfuromonadaceae bacterium
GGCGCTTGCCCCGCCGACTTGCTGCAACAACTGGAACAGTTGCGCCGTTTCGATATCGACGGCGATCTGCGCGCCGCCATGCGTGCCTGGCACCAGATCCAGCACCACGACGGCCCCACGCCCCTGTGCGCCACCATGGTGGCCGACGATCCCGACCAGCTGCGCCAGCAGATCGACTTTCTGACCGCTCACCTGAGCAATGACGCCCACCGCCGTCTCGATGGCAGCGGCGGCCCGGCAATCCCCTCATGTGCGCGTGAACGCGTCTTCTACGCCGCGCAACCGTTGGGAAGGGATGCAAAAATCGCTTTTGTCTACCCCGGCAGCGGCAACCACTTTATCGGCATGGGGATGGAACTATCACGCCAGTGGCCGCAAATATTCGAGCGTCAGCACCACGACAATCAGCGCCTTAAAGATCAATACCAGGCTGATAAATTCTGGGGCGATTACTCCATAGAGCAGATTGAAACCGATCACAATGCCATGATCATCGCCCATGTGGCCATGTGTACCGCCCTCAGCGACGCCGTGCGCCAGATGGGCATCGAGCCGGACATGGCCATCGGCTACAGTCTGGGCGAATCATCCAGCCTGTTCTCCCTTGGCGTATGGCAGCAGCGCGACGCCATGCTGGAACGGATTGAGCAATCGACCCTGTTCACCAGTGATCTGGCCGGTGAGTGTACGGCAGCGCGCACTTTGTGGCAGCTACCTGCTGACGAGCCGGTGGATTGGTGTCTGGGCATTGTGCCGCGCCCGGCGGCGCAGGTTCACAAGGCACTCGACGGGCTGGAACGCGCCTACCTGCTCATCATCAACACCACCAGCGAGTGCATCATCGGCGGGCAACGCCGTCAGGTGGAACAAGCAGTAACCCGCCTCGACTGTCCGTTTGTGGAACTGCACGGCGTCACCACCGTTCACTGCCCGGTGCCGACGGTGGTACGAGACGCCTACCGCACCCTGCATCTGTTCCCCACCACCGCGCCAGCCGGAATAGATTTTTACAGTTGCGCCAGCGGCGAACGCTACCACCCCACCAGCGCCGCCTGCGCCGACGCTATCCTCAACCAGGCGCTGCACACCATCGACTTTACCCGGGTGGTAAACAACGCCAGCGCTGCCGGAGCGCAGGTATTTATCGAAACCGGCACCGGCAACTCGTGCAGCCGTATGTTGCAGCAGATTCTGGCTGGACGCGACTGCGTTATCAGCCCCACCTGTATGGCCCAGCACAGCCCTCTGCACACGTTTACCCGCCTGGCCGCCCGCCTGCTGGCCGAGTGTCTGCCCTGCGATATCACCATGCTGCTCGATCCGCAGCAGCCGCCGCTTGACACCGGCAGCAGCGATAAAACGCAGATTGTTCTACACAACGGCGGCAGCGCTTTTACCATTGCGCCACCGCCCCGGGTAACGCGCGATTCCTTCAGCGTCTACGAAGCGACAGAGCCAGCACCGCCTGCCGCTACCGCTAAAGAGCGTCCCCCCGCCGACATCGCCAATCCCCTGCTGGCCGCCATCGACGCCACCATGACCAGCCAGAATCAGGCTCACGGAGTCTTTCTCGACATCAACGCCACCATCACGGCGCTGATGCAGCACAACCTGCACCTGCAACAGCAACTGCGCGCCCGTCTCGGTGACAACATCCCGACGCCGCCAACCACTGCCACGGCGCCGCAGCCTGCACCACCGGTTACGGCGGCAATACCACAACCGCCTGCGCCACAGGTGGCCTTTACCCGCGAGCAGTGCATGGAGTTCGCCGTCGGCTCCATTGCCAAAATGCTTGGCGAACGCTTTGCCCCGGTGGACAGCCACCCCAGCCGGGTACGCCTGCCCGATGAACCGCTGATGCTGGTGGATCGCATCATCACCGTGGAAGGGGAAGCGTGCTCCATGACCAGCGGCCGCGTTGTCACCGAACACGACGTAACCGCCGGACGCTGGTACCTGGACGGCGGCCGCATTCCCACCTGCATCGCCGTTGAGGCCGGTCAGGCCGACCTGTTTCTGTCCGGCTATCTCGGCATCGATTTTCACACCAAAGGGCTGGCGGTATATCGTCTTCTCGACGCGGTAGTGGAGTTTCACGACGAACTGCCACAAGTGGGCAGCGTCATCCGTTACGATATCCGCATTGAGCATTTCTTCCGCCAGGGGGATACCTGGCTGTTCCGCTTCCGCTTTGACAGCAGCGTAGACGGCAAACCGCTGCTCACCATGCGCAACGGCTGCGCCGGTTTCTTCAGCGCCGCCGAACTGGACGCCGGTCAGGGGATTGTCCACACCAGATTCGATGTGATGGAACAACCGGGCAAACTCAGTGACGACTGGGTGGAACTGGTGCCCATGACCGAGGAGAGCTACAGCGAGGCCCAAATTGCCGCTTTGCGCAATGGCAACCTGGTCGCCTGTTTCGGCGCCGCCTTCAGCAATCTCAACCTGCCCGCCGCCTACACCCTGCCGGGCGGACATCTGGAACTGGTGGATCGCGTTACCGCCGTGCGCCCCGGCGGCGGTCGCTTCGGTCTGGGGCAGATTGAAGCGCAGATGGATATCCATCCAGACGACTGGTTCCTCACCTGCCACTTCTGCGACGACAACGTAATGCCCGGCACCCTGATGTACGAATGCTGCCTGCACACCCTGCGTATCTACCTGATGCGCATGGGCTGGGTGAGCGCCCCCGGCGAGGCGGCGTGGCAACCATTGCCGGGGATAAAAAGTCAGCTCAAATGTCGCGGACAGGTAACGGAAAACACCCGCACGGTAACCTATCTGGTCACCATCAAGGAGATGGGCTACCGTCCGCAGCCCTACGCCATAGTCGACGCGCTAATGTATGCCGACGGCAAACCCATTGTGGAAATCATCGATATGTCGGTGCAGATAAGCGGCCTGACGCGGGAAAAGCTACTGCAACGCTGGCGGAAACAGACGCCGACGACGGCGGTGAAAAAAGCGCCCGTCTACGATTACGCCAGTATCCTTGCCTATTCCAGCGGCAAGCCGTCCGAGGCCTTTGGCGAACCGTACCGTATTTTTGACAGCGAGCGCCGCATCGCCCGTCTGCCGCGACCGCCGTTCCAGTTTCTCGACCGTATCACCGCGGTCAACGCCGAGGCGTGGAAGATGGTGGCCGGCGGTACCATCGAAGGGCAGTATGATATCCCCGCCGACGCCTGGTACTTTGCCGCCGGTCGCCAGCAGCAGATGCCCTTCGCCGTGCTGCTGGAGATCGCCCTGCAACCGTGCGGCTGGATGGCCGCCTACGTCGGCAGCGCCCTCACCAGCGCCATCGATCTGAGTTTCCGCAATCTGGACGGCAACGCCGTGCAACTGCGCCCGGTCACCGCCGCCAGCGGCACCCTCACCACCACCGTCAAGCTCACGCGGGTATCCAGCAGCGGCGGCATGATCATTCAAAGTTACGATTTCTGCGTGCGCGACGCCCACGGCGATGTTTACCGCGGCGACACGGTATTCGGCTTTTTCAGTGCCGAAGCCCTGGCCAATCAGGTGGGCATCCGCGATGCAGCACTGTATAAGCCCGACAGCGAGGAACTGGCGCGCGCCACCAGCGCCGAATATCCGCGCCAGGCGCCGTTTCCCGCCGACAAGCTGCGCATGATCGACCACATCGACATCTGGATAGCCGATGGCGGCAGCGCCGGGCTTGGCTATATCCGCGCCAGCAAGGTTGTCGATCCCGATGAGTGGTTTTTTCATGCCCATTTTTACCAGGACCCGGTCTGTCCCGGCTCTTTGGGGCTGGAATCGTTTATGCAACTGCTCAAATACATGGCGCTGCAGCGCTGGAATTTGAAAAGCGACTGCCAGTTTGCGCCGATAACCCGCAACCATGAGCACCACTGGATGTATCGCGGTCAGATTATCCCCACCAACAGCAGCGTCAGCGTAGAGGCCGTCGTCAGCGCTGTGGACGATGAAAACCTCACCCTCTATGCCGATGGTTACCTGAGTGTCGACGGCAAGGTGATCTACCAGATGAAGGATTTCGCCATCACTGCCGAGCGCACATAGAGGCACAATCTTTGATTGATTATTTGATGATAATTTCCGGCGGCAATGTTATTATCACCGCCGATTGGTACCTAACTTGACAAGGAGGTAAACACAATGTATCGCATGCTTATCATGGTTGCTATTGGACTGGTACTGGTTACCACCAGCGCCTGTAACCGCAACGACTGTCTGAAACCTGGCGCAACTGCCGCAGATAGTGAGTCCCCTACCCAATTACAGGAGCAGCAACCAGCCACTCAAACTGAAGTGCAACGGGCAGAAACAACAACTGCTGTCCCGGCTACAGGTCAGCAACAAATCGAGTCGGCAAATTATACTACCCATATTCTTTACGTGGCACTGCCGGCCAGATACGGTACTGTAGTTATACCCCACGCTCTACATGCCAACATGCTCAGCTGCAATGCTTGCCACGGAGACACAGTACCAGGCAAAATAAACCTCAACTCACGCGCATATCACAGCATGTGCCGCACATGTCACAAAGCGATGCAGGCCGGACCCACCCGCTGCCGCGGCTGCCATACCCGCAACAAGTAATCCGACACAACAAAAAACCCGGCACACATCCAATGTGCCGGGTTTTAGCATTTGTGATAATTGTTGGAATTATTTTTTTCGGCGAGCTACATCCGCTTACCACGGATGAAATGGCGATTTTTCTTTCTGTTTCCCCTGCCTGCATTGCGCGGCTTACGGCTCAAACGCCAACGGCCAAGCGCCGGAAAAAGCCTGGTCAGTTCATCCCAGTAAAAAACCACGACAAACACAGCGATAAAAGGCAGATACATGTACCAGTGCAGCGGTGTAAGAGCGGAGATAAAATAGATAACCACTATTGCGCCGATGGCGATGACGGTGTAATAGATTTTCATACCGTTTCCTCACATTAAATAGCAGACGAACAAAATAACACCCAGATGATGGCGCGAGTCTAGCTGAACAGCGTAACCATTGTCAATTAACGGGGCACCCATGATCAACCTGGACAAAAATGAACAGCATTATATCGAGCTGGCACAACGCATCAATCTCGACGAGATCGACTACGATATTATCATGGCCGCCCAGACACGTCATACCTACCGGGTACTGACCGTCGCCGGAGCCATAGTAATTGTGGCGCTGGTCTTTTTTATCGCCGAGTTCATCCCCGGCATCAAAAGTGTCGGCACCGGTATGATCTGCACGCTTTTTTTTATCGCCCTGGTGTTGATATTCCACGCTCTGCGTTATCAGAAAGAGATGGAAACCAGAGTAACCTACGAAATACTGCAAAAAATTCAAGCCATTGAAGGACAAAGCGGTTTTTTGTGGCGTCTTAATAACATCATCAACGCCTACTGTCAGGAGCGTTTCGGCGCCCTGCCCAACGGCGTACAGCAGTTACAAACCTCATCCCAGGCCGGCGGCATCGAAGTAAGCGAAATCAAACTGTACAAGCAGATTCTTCAGGAATCCCTGCGCTGGTACGAGCAGAACCGCCCCGAGGAAGAAAGCGGATAGACAGCGCCGCGGTTATCCAGCGGATAAAGCGCTGTCGTCCCAGCCCATCTCGCGGATGCGCCGTTTTATCTCCTCGGCGGCGAGGACGGTATCACCGCAACCCATCACCTCCATGCCCGGATGAGCGATATCCAGCGGCTGCCACGTCGGTGCCTGCTGCGGTTTCTGCACCGCTGCCGGGATACTGTGACCTTCCAGCAGGTGGTAAATGTCGTTCATGTCAACCTCCACCCCGACAATGCGACAACCAGCGGCGGCGGCAATGTAGATGAGCTGGCGGCTCTGCACCTGTTCCGGCGGATAGCCCCACTCCCAGAATACCGTTACCGGCCAGTAGCGCCGCGTCTGCTCACCGTTGTACTCCAGCGGTGTAACAAAACACATCACCAGACTGGCTTCGTAGACACTCTCATCCAGTTCGATACCACGCGGCCTGGTTACCACCAGGCACACATCGTTGGTCTCTTCCAGACGGGTGTTTATAAAAGTAAAGGCCTCAGCCATGTTGTTGTGAAAGCTCAAGCACGGAAACATGGGGACGTCGCGGCCATACAGCCATTGTTCCTGCACACCGAACTGCTGTGTCGCCACCTGCACCCGCTCGGCATCCGCGTCAGGAAAGATCCCGGCATCCAACTCGGCAAGAGCGAGAAACTCCGCCCAGCGCCGCTGGTTAAGCGGCCTAACAGCTTCCTGCTGCTCCTCCTCCGCCACTGTGGCGGTGGCAACTTTGTCATCATCCTTGCTGAACCAGATACTGTAAACAACACTCACGACAATGGCGCCAAAACACAAAATAAGCGAGCCCCACAAAAAGTAGACCATAAACTGCATCGTTTCCGCTCCCTGCGCATAGCACGCATTCAATATAATCAATAAGTTAAATAAGATGCCACTCCACACGGCAGTTAGAAGTGAACGTAGCAAATAGCAACGTAAACAGCAATGGTTTTCGGGTAATTTCCTTGCACCAGGGCGCTATTTCTGCCACTATGCTGCGCGTCTGAACGGTTTACAGGCACTGGATAGCAGTCGCCGGATGCTGACTGGCGGATATTTATTGTATGACCTAACGCACGGGAGCGAAACGATGCTGGTAAACAAGGATCAGAAAGCGGTATTTATGTTGGCGCTGCTGGTGCTGCGCCAGAACAACCTGGTAGTTGACACTCTGCTCAGCGGTGCCGATATTCATCATCCCAAAACCGGGCGCCCCACTATGCTCGACTGGGCAGTGGATTATATCCGCTGTCTACCGGAAAATCGCGCCGACCGCGACCTGTTGCGCTATCTACACCTTGACCCTGCTCATCAGTGGACGCCGCAGCAAGCCAAACGTGCGTCGCTGTGCTACAAGGCGTTCTACCGCTGTCTGGATGAAAAGCGCTTGTACGCCAAAGGAGTAAACTGGCTCAATTCCGGCGGGCGCAAACTGTTGCAGGACGACCTGCGCGATAAACTTTCAACCCTGTCCATCGTTACTGAATAGAATAATTTTATCAATGCGTTACAACAATGTCTTTATAAATTCCATTAACTATGAACTGGCGCCGGTGGTGGTGAGTTCAGCACAGCTTGAGCAGCAGTTGCAGCCACTGTACCAGGCGCTGCACATCGCCGCTGGACAGTTGCAGGCTCTCACCGGCATCAGCGAACGGCGCTGGTGGCAACCGGGCACACCGCTCTCGCAGGGAGCAGCGGCAGCAGGGCGCAAGGCGCTGCAGCTAAGTGGCATTCCGGCGCAGCAGATCGGCGCCATCGTCTATACCGGCGTATGCCGCGAACTGTTTGAACCGGCCACCGCCTGCCGCGTGGCCCACGAACTGGGTATCGGCGGCGAAGCTCTGATATACGATATAAGCAACGCCTGCCTTGGTGTGCTCAACGGCATTCTCGATATTGCCAACCGCATTGAGCTGGGACAGATACGCGCCGGCATGGTAGTGGCGTGCGAAAGCGCGCGCGAGCTGAATGAAACTACCATCCGCCGCATGCTGAAACATAAGGAGATGGCTTACTTTATCCGCAACATCGCCACCCTCACCGGCGGCAGCGGCGCTGTGGCGGTGGTGCTGAGCGACAACTCGTTTGACAGCCCCGCCGCACACCGGTTGCTCGGCGGGGTGGCCATGGCGGCACCGGAGCATCACCAGCTATGCCGCTGGGGCGTTGAGGAATGCGGGCGCGACCAGTTGCGTCAGTTCATGAACACCGACGCCGTGGCGGTAATGAACAACGGCGTCGCCCTTGGGCGGCGCACCTGGGAACGTTTTTGCGCCGAGCTGAACTGGAGCAGCGCCACGGTAAACCGGGTGGTGTGTCATCAGGTGGGCAGCGCCCATCAACAGGCGATCCTGAAAGAACTGGCCATCGATCCGGCCAAGGATTTCACCACCTATCAGTTTCTCGGCAATATCGGCACGGTATCTCTGCCCATCACCGCCGCCATCGCTGCCGAGCGACGGGTTATAAATACCGGCGACAAAGTGGCCATGCTGGGAATCGGCAGCGGCCTTAACTGCATGATGCTGGGAGTCGAATGGTGAACAGACTGCTGCCGTACACAAACCATTTTCTGAAATTGAAAAACGGCATCCGCTATCATTATCTCGATGAGGGGGAAGGCGCGCCGGTGGTAATGCTGCATGGCAACCCGAGCTGGTGCTACTACTACCGCAATCTGGTGGAGCGGCTGCGCGGCAGCCACAGGGTTATTGTGCCTGATCATATCGGCTGCGGCCTGTCGGACAAACCGGGCGACGACAGCTACGACTACACGCTCAGCTCACGCGTTGCCGACCTGGAACAACTGCTGGAGCACCTGGACATCGACCGCGACATCACCCTGGTGGTACACGACTGGGGCGGCATGATCGGCATGGCCTACGCCACCCGCTATCCACAGCGCATCGCCAAACTGGTGGTGCTCAACACCAGCGCCTTCCATCTGCCTGCCAGCAAACCACTGCCCCTGCCGCTTAAAATTTGCCGTGACAGCGCCGTAGGCAGTTTTCTGGTGCGCGCTCTCAACGCCTTTGCCGTGGCGGCGGCTTTTGTCGGCTGCAAACGCCATCCCATGCCGCGGGCGCTGCGTTGTGCCTACACCGCTCCATACAACAACTGGAAAAACCGCATCGCCACTCTTCGCTTTGTCCAGGATATTCCCCTGGCTCCCGGCGACAAAGCCTGGGACGAAGTAACCCGGGTGGAGGATAATCTGCACCAGTTGCGCCACAAGCCGCTACTCATCTGCTGGGGCGAGCGCGACTTTGTGTTTGACCACCACTTTTTAGCCCTGTGGCAGAGTCAGTTTCCGTCGGCGCAGATACACCGCTGCGCCGACGCCGGGCACTACGTACTGGAGGACGCCGCCAGCGAAATTATCCCGCGCATCTGCGCCTTTATCACCGCCGATACCACAGTATGAACACCACCGACCACAATATAGCCAGCCACCTGGTACGCCGCGCCGCCGAACGCCCTTACGCAGCGGCGGTAATCTACCCCCACGGTCACGACAGCCAGCGCCGCGTCAGCTACACCCATCTCACCTATCGGCAACTGGACAGCTACAGCAACCGCATCGCCGCCGCGCTTGACAACGCCGGAGTCGAGCCGGGGCAGCGCTGTGCCGTTATGGTAACAGTAAGTCTCGATTTTTTCGCCATCACCTTCGCCCTGTTCAAACTGGGGGCGGTGCCGGTACTCATCGACCCCGGCATGGGGATAAAAAATATCAAAACCTGCCTGGCCGAGGCACAACCGCAGGTGTTTATCGGCGTGACCAAAGCACATCTGGCACGGCTGATTATGGGCTGGGGCAAAGATTCAATCCGCCTCAACATCACCACCGCGGCAGCCTTCTGGCGCGATTGCGTCAGCTTGCGGACACTGTGCAGCAAAGTAGGCGACAGTTGGACCTGCCATCAGCCCGGCAGCGACGACATCGCCGCCATTTTGTTTACCAGCGGCAGTACCGGCGTGCCCAAGGGGGCAGTGTACAGCTACGCCAATTTCAACGCCCAGATAGACGCCCTGCGCCGCCTCTACGCCATCGAGCCGGGTGAAATAGACTTATGCACTTTTCCGCTGTTTGCCCTGTTTGCCCCGGCCCTGGGGATGACCGCCGTCATTCCCGACATGGACGCCACCCGTCCGGCACGGGTCAATCCGCAGCATATCTTTACCGCCATTGATGACTTTGGCGTCACCAATATGTTCGGTTCTCCGGCACTGCTGCGTCGCGTGGCCGCCGCCGGAACGAAACAACAGCGCCGCCTACCGACTCTCAAGCGAGTAATCTCCGCCGGTGCACCGGTAAGCGCCGATATTCTGGAACAATTTTCCGCCATGCTGGACGACGACAGCGCCATCCACACCCCCTACGGCGCCACCGAGGCGCTGCCGGTATGCTCTGTAGACAGCACCACAATCCTCACCACCACCCGCCACCGCACCGAAAACGGCGCCGGCGTATATGTGGGCAAACCGGTGGACAGCATCGAGCTGCATATCATCTCCATTTGCGACAGCGCCATAGCCCACTGGGACGATGGCCTGTGCGTAGCCGACGGCACCATCGGCGAGATATGCGTGCGCGGCCCTCAGGTAACCGCCGCCTACTTCAACCGCCCCGAATCCACCGCGCTGGGCAAAATCGCCTGCGCCGACGGCGGCTTTATACACCGCATGGGCGATGTCGGCTACCGCGACAAAGACGGCGGTATCTGGTTCTGCGGCCGCAAAAGCCATCGGGTACAAACAGTTGAAGGCACCATGTTCACTATTCCGTGCGAAGCGGTATTCAACACCCACGCCGCAGTCTACCGCACCGCCCTGGTGGGCATCGGTAGTGCCCCGAAGCAGACACCGGTACTGTGCGTAGAACTGCACCACTACGGCAACCGCCGCCAGCGCGCCAAAGTAGAGCGGGAGCTGCGCACTATCGCCGCCCGTTTTGAACACACCAGATCAATACAGCATATTCTTTTTCACCGTTGTTTTCCGGTGGATATCCGCCACAACGCCAAGATATTCCGGGAGAAACTGGCACTATGGGCACAGAAAAAACTTGGGTAAATGCACTGGTAACCGGCGGCGGCGGTTTTCTCGGCAGCGCCATTGTACGCCACCTGCATCGCCACGGCAGCCGCGTAACCACCCTCAACCGCCGTCATTATCCCCACCTTGACCACCTCGACGTCAACCAGTTCAGCGGCGATATCGCCGACTACGCCGCCGTAAAAGCCGCAGCCAAAAGCTGCGACATAATTTTCCACGTCGCCGCCAAGGCGGGCATCTGGGGCGACTACGCCGACTACCGGCGCTGCAATGTTGTCGGCACGCAAAATGTCATCAAAGCCTGCCGCGAGCTGGGCATCACCCGCCTGGTCTATACCAGTTCTCCCAGTGTCGTTTTTGCCGGTGACGACATCGAAGGCGGCGACGAGTCCCTGCCCTACCCGCGCCACTACGAGACCGCCTACCCGGCCACCAAGGCTGAAGCGGAACGGCTGGTTATCGCCGCCAACGACGCCACTTTGCATACGGTATCTCTGCGTCCGCACCTCATCTGGGGGCCGGGAGACAATCATCTGGTGCCCCGCATCATCGCCAAAGGTAAAGCGGGTAAACTGCGTCGCATCGGCAGCGCCAACAAACTGGTGGATTGTGTTTATGTGGATAACGCCGCCGCCGCCCATGTGCTGGCGGCACAACAGCTGGATAACGGCAAGGTGGCGGGTAAATGCTACTTTATTTCCCAAGACGAGCCGCGACCACTGTGGGACATCGTCAACGACATTCTCGCCTGTGCCGATATCGCTCCAGTGGAAAAAAAAGTACCGTTTTCAGTCGCCTACACCGCCGGATTTATTCTGGAACAGGCGTACCGTCTACTGGGCAAAAACAGCGAACCGCCCATGACCAGATTTCTGGCCCGCGAGTTGGCCACCGCCCACTGGTTTAATATTACTGCCGCCCGCCGCG
>JAMOOS010000165.1 GCA_027065245.1 Desulfuromonadaceae bacterium
TTTGATAAGGATACTTGCAGCAATTGGCGAGAAGTCTAATGGTGCTGCGCCAGACGGTCAAGGCGGATTTTATCTGTCGAAGCCAAATTGACCTAGAGCGCGGTTATGTGGTAGCGTCAGCGGGGTTTGCCACGGTGCTGGTACCGAGGCAGCAAAACATCAGTCATGGTGGTGATTGCGTGAATAAACGACATAGAACGGCTTCATTGTTTACTGGAGGCATACTGGTGCTGGCGGCGCTGGTGACTGCTGTCATCTGCACCGGTTGTGCCATCTCTTCGTCCGGTAGCACGGACATTGCCGGGCTGCAACAGCAATTGCACCATCATCCCGATGACAGTGCCGCCCGTCTCAAACTGGCGCGGGCACAACTTGAGCAGGGCCAGATTGAGGCGGCGCGTCAGCAGCTACAACCGTTGCTCGAGATGCCCAATCCGCCACTGGCTGCCCGGGTACTGGATGCTGACATTATCTATGCCGGTGGTGACGTGCCGCGCGCCACATTATTGCTGCGCCGCCTGCTGGATGAGCATCCCGATGACGAGTCGTTATATCTGCGCCTGATAACTCTGTATATCAACGATGCCGATATCGCCCAGGTCACGGCGGTATTGCACCAGTTGTTGCAGCATAATCCAGATTCAGTGCAGGGATTGATGTACATGGCTCAGATCAGCCGCCTGCAGCATGATTATCCGGCGGCGATAAAATATTATCAGCGCGTAATTCAGTTACAGCCGGACAAGGCGCAACCTTATGCTGAACTGGGACAGGTGCTGGAATTGAGTAAACAGGCGGAACAGGCTCTGGATGTGTACGCTCAGGCGGCGCGTAACAGTGACCAGCCGCTTTATTTTATACATCAGCGTACTTCACTGCTGTTGCAGTATCAACGCTACGACGAAGCGGAGCAGGAACTGCTGACGGCTCTGGATAAATATCCCAATGATGCCGACAGTCGCTACAAATACGCCTATATATTGTGCGAACGCTGCCGCTGGAGTGAGGCGGAACAGCAGTTTCGTCTTGCCATTAAGGCCGGTTTTGCTTTGCAACAAGTTCACTACTGGCTTGGTGTTGCGTGTGAAAAACAGCAAAAGTGGTCAGCGGCGGAAGTGGAGTATCGCAAGATACTCGCCGATCCCCATTGGGGATACAACGCGCGGCGCCGCTTGGGCGTGGTTTTGTTTTATCAGCAGCGTTATGCCGAGGCGGTAGCCGAACATAAAAAATTGTATATCGGCGCAGATACCAGCCCCATGTGGTATCTGCAACTGGCTTTGTATTATCAGGCCTGGGGCAAGGATCAGCAGGTACTGGAGATTCTTAACGAGGGGCTGAAAAAATATCCCGCCGATGCGGATTTGCGCTACGCCCGCGGGGTGTATTATCAGATGCACGGCAACCGTGCCAAGGTGATAGAAGATATGCGCAGCGCGTTACAGTCAAATGGCAATCACTGTGGTGCCCTCAATCATCTGGCCTATCTCTATGCGGAACAAGGGGAACATCTCGACGAGGCACTGGATATGGCGCGCCGCGCCGTTGCCATCAATCCTGCGGCGGCGGTACTGGACACCTTGGGCTGGGTATATTATCAGCGTGGTGATTATCGCAAAGCGTGTGATTATCTGCGTAAATCACTTGAAAAGGATGCTGGCGATGCAACCGTGCTGGAGCATCTTGGCGATGCTTGTGCCGCCATGGGTAACTATGCTGCGGCGCGCAGCAGTTACGCCAAAGCACTGCAACTTGCCCCCAACAACGCCGCCGTCAAAGCGAAAATGGAGAAGCTGCCGTAATGCGACTGTTGCTGTTGTCAGTGCTTCTTCTGTTGCTGTCGTCCTGCACACCAGTGCCGGTTCCGGTGCAAAAAACATCGGTGGATGTGGCGCAAATTATGACACTGTTGCACCAACGGCAGCAGCGTGTGCATGCGCTTGCCGGGCTGGCGGATGTGACTCTGCGTCGGCAGGACAAACGCTGGTCTGTTACACAGGCAGTGCTGGTGGAATATCCGCAGCGACTGCGCCTGGATGTGGTAAATTTTTTTGGTCAGGTGCAGATGCAGCTGGTCATTGATTCCGGACGGTTGCAGGTATATGTGCCTGCCGACGGGCGGTTGTATCGCGGCTGGGCCAGTGCCGCCAATCTGGAGCGTTTTGCCGGTATGA
>JAMOOS010000166.1 GCA_027065245.1 Desulfuromonadaceae bacterium
TTATCGCCACCAACCTGCACTCCGGCCACATCGACTACGGTGGCACGGGGGTGGAAATCACGCGACACCAGCTTGTACGGTTTGCTCACATGAATCACTTCGCGCACTCCGGGCAAATGGACAATGGTGGTATCATCGACAAAACCCTGGTTGCCCAGCACGCCGATGGCGGTACGCTCGCTACCGGGGATCGGCTCGGCGGTAAGCCCCATGGCCTTCACCGCTTCGCGCACCTGTTCCACAGCGGCTTCAGAGGCGTTGTGTTCCATAACAATCAGCATCTTCTGTTCCTTTCGCTACCAGCGGAAAACCCGTATAACTGCAAATATCGGTCAAGATCTGCTCTCTCTTACATCTGGGCGGCAGTCTACCACAACCACCGGCGTAATTGCACATAGTGTACGCAGGCGCAAGTTGCATTTGCCATGCCGCTGTGCTAGTGTCCGGGCGATTTGCGCAATATACTGATTTTACCACTACTTTGTTGTGAAAGTGTTACAGGGTTTATGACTCAACGGGTAATCGAAATCACCTCGCCCGCCTTTGCCGACATCCACTCTCTGGGGCGTGACTACGATCTGAACCAGTTGTTTCCCGTCCGGCAGCCGCTGGCGCTTGAGATAGGCTGCGGCATCGGCGATTTTATCGTCCAGCGCGCCGCCGAGCAGCCGCAAGTCAATTTTATCGCCATCGACATCTTTAACAAGGGCTGTTACAAAACCTGCCGCCGCGTGGATCGCAGCGGGTTGAGCAATGTGCGTGTCATGCGGGTGGAGGCGCGCCAGTTGCTCAGCTACTGCGGCCGCGCCGATATGCTCAGCGCGGTATACATCAACTGCCCCGATCCGTGGCCGAAAAAACGCCATCGCAATCGCCGCCTGCTGAACCGCACGTTTCTAACGCAGTTGCTCTACTATCTGCAGCCTGAAGGTGAGCTGTTTTTTGTCACCGATTTCGCCGATTACGCCTATCAGGTGGCGCAACTGTTCCCCGCTGTGGCGGGCTACGAAAACATGCTGCCAGCGCCGTTTTTTACCGAGATGGATGATTATCCGCTATCGAAATATATGCGCAAGTTCCGCGACCAGGGATTGCCGCTTTATTTTCAGCATCAGCGCCGCCGCGCCGACTTTACCCTGCGCGAGAGCGAGCTGCCCCCCACCGACAAAGGGTTCCGTACCCGCCATCTGCTGGAGTAAACTGTGTATCCCTACTTGAGCGCCGACCTGCCCGGCATCGGCGGGAGCATAAAGGATGATCCGGAGGATTTTATCGTCGAGGAGATCCCCGCTTACCAGCCGTGCGGCAGGGGCGAACACCTGTATGTGCAGGTAGAAAAACGCGGGCTGGGCACCCTGGCCATGATCCAGCAACTGGCGCGCGCCAGTGGCATCCGCGAACGCAATTTCGGTTATGCCGGGCTGAAGGATGCCCGCGCCGTGTGCCGTCAGACCATCTCCATCCATACCGCTGATGACAGTTGCCTGGCCGCGCTGAACAATGTTGATGGCGTAACGGTACTTGGCAGCGCCCGCCACGGCAACAAGCTGCGTCTGGGGCATCTGCGCGGCAACCGCTTTATTATCCGGTTGCGCAATGTGGACGCCAATGCCGTCGCACGGCTAAAAGCGCTGGCGCAACTGCTGCAAAGCCGCGGCGTACCCAACTATTTTGGCAGCCAGCGCTACGGCATCATGGGCAACAACCATCTCATTGGCGCCGCCATGCTGCAGCGCGATTTTACCCGCGCCATAGCCCTGTTCATGGGGGACGCGCGGCTAATCAACAACGAACGCTGGCGGCTGGCGGTCAACGCTTTTCGCGACGGCGATCTGAACGGAGCGCTGGCGGCGTTTCCCGGTCGCTTCCGCGACGAACGCCGGGTTATCCATTTGCTGCTGGCAGGCAAAAGCGCTGAACAGGCGTTTACCGCCCTGCCACGCAAACTGCTCAAGCTGTATCTGTCCGCCTGGCAATCGTGGCTGTTCGATCGCCAGGTAGCGGCACGCATCGCTACCCTCGACACCCTGCTCAAGGGGGATATCGCCATGATTCACGCCAGCGGCGCCTGTTTTCGTGTGGAAGACCCGGCGGCGGAGCAACCGCGCGCCGACCAGCTGGAAATCAGCCCCACCGGCCTGATGGCAGGACGCAAAGCCATGTACGCTGATACCGCTGTGGAGCGGGAGTTAATCGCTGCCGAGCATATCGATGACGCAGCTTTCAACAGTTTCAGCGCCATTAAACTGCAGGCATCACGACGCCCCCTGCGCGTGGCGGTAACACAGCTTGACTGGCGCGTAGACGGCGCCAATGCCATTTTGTCTTTCACTCTTCCAGCAGGCAGCTATGCCACCAGCGTACTGCGCGAGATAACGAAAAACGGGGCGTCACCGGAAACCGAAAAAAAATAAAACGGTCCGACAAAAATATATTTTTTCAACTGAGGTTATTGCGATTATTTCGCACTATACAGCCTGTTTATGATCCATGGCGCAATAAAAAAGGGAACAACCGCAATTATGAATCAACCTACCGCTATTAAAAAGTTTTTGCCGATTTTGCCTCCTTTTGCGCACATTTTTTATTTTAATGTTTATTTAACATCTTGACACTTTTAGAACAACATTCTATATTTTGGCGAAAGTTGTGTGCAGTGTGCAGTGCAGTGCATCTGCCAGTGTTATCGGCAACCATCAAGATATTCGGGGAACAACGTCAATGCCCACCAAAAAAGACAAATCAGAATATATCATTCAGGCGGTTTCACATGCACTGGATCTGCTGGAGCAGTTTCACGACGATGTTGACGAACTCGGGGTTACCGAGCTGAGCAAGCGACTTAAGCTGCATAAAAACAACGTGTTCCGGCTGCTGGCCACACTGGAGTCGCGCGGCTACATTGAGCAGAACAAAGCCACGGAAAATTACCGCCTGGGGCTGAAATCTCTTGAGCTGGGTCAGACATTCATCAAACAGATGGGGTTGCTGCGTCAGGCCAAGCTGGCTTTGGAACAGCTG
Organism: Desulfuromonadaceae bacterium; assembly: GCA_027065245.1. GTDB lineage: Bacteria > Desulfobacterota > Desulfuromonadia > Desulfuromonadales > Desulfuromonadaceae > Desulfuromonas. The sequence goes on from JAMOOS010000166.1 coordinate 3,022, forward strand.
GTTGAGCGGTGCAACGAGACCGCCTACGTAGCTATTTTCAAGGAAGATCACGTTGTCTACCTGGACGTGGTGGAAACCGATATGACGGTACGCGTCGTTTCCCGTGTCGGCTCCCGGCTGCCAGCTTACTGCACCGCCTCGGGCAAGGTTCATCTGGCGCACATGTCTGAGGATGAACTGGAAGCGTTACTGCCACGCAAGCTGGAGGCCTATACCCCCAACACCCTGGTATGTCCCGAAGCTCTCAAGGCCGAGCTGCGCCAGGTGGCTGAGCAGGGCTACGCCATCGATAACGAGGAGATGGATCCCGGTGTACGCTGCATTGCCGCACCCATCCGTGACTATACCCGCCGCATCGTCGGTGCCATCAGCCTGTCTGGCCCATCCATGCGCTTTACCGACGAGCGGATGGAAAAAGAGCTGATTCCGCTGGTGGTGGAAGCGGCGGAAACCTTGTCTACCCGTCTCGGCTATCGCACCTGATTATTCCAGCAGTTTCCGGTACAGTTCCAACACCGCGCGGCGCAGTGTCACCATATCGCCGCTGTTGTCGATTACATAATCGGCGCGGCGGATTTTTTCTTTCTGCGCCATATGGGCGGCTATGCGCTGACGGGCGGTGTTTTCGTCGCACTGGTCGCGCGCCATCAGGCGTTGCAACTGAATCTGTTCATCCACACTGATTACCAGCACTTTATCTACCCGCTCTTCCGCACCGGCCTCAAACAGCAACGGCGCTTCGTACACCACTATCGTTGCGGCGGCTTCCGCCCGTTGTCGCGCCCGCTCCAGCTCCTGTCGTGATAGTGCGGCGATGGCCGGATGCATGATAGCGTCCAGATCACGCCGCGCCGCATCATCATTAAAAATAATCCGCCCCAGCTCCGGGCGATCCAGACTGCCGTCGGCGGCAACTATCCGCTGGCCAAAACGCTCCACGAGCTGGCGTAGAACCGGGCTGCCCGGCTGCACCAGCCGCCGCGCCAGCTCGTCGGCACTGACCACCACAGCTCCGGCCTGCGCCAGCATGGTGACAGCGGTGCTCTTGCCGCAGGCAATACCGCCGGTAACCCCTAAAATCATCATTTCTCCCCCCTAAGAAAAGCCAAATCAACCAACTAATTAACCGCAGCCAACCTTGACACGCCGCCATAAGCCGTGGTAGTTTGCGCGGGTATTCCTGTAACGAATAACCACTCACATTATCAGCCGAAAACGGTTGTTATGGCAACTACTGCCGAGGAGAATAAAAGATGAAACAACAACAATCCAGCACATTATTTGCCCAGGCACAACAGGTGATCCCCGGCGGCGTCAACAGTCCGGTGCGGGCGTTCAAATCGGTGGGCTGCGAGCCGCTGTTTATCGAACGTGCCAGCGGCAGCCGCATTTACGATGCCGACGGCAACAGCTATATCGACTATGTCGGCTCATGGGGACCGATGATTCTCGGCCACTGCCATCCCAAAGTAGTAGAGGCCATACAGCAGGCGGCAGCAAACGGTGCATCCTTTGGCGCGCCGACACGCAAGGAGATTAAACTGGCAGAGATGGTATGTGCCGCCTATCCCAATATTGAAAAGGTACGCATGGTATCCTCCGGAACCGAGGCCACCATGAGCGCCATCCGCCTGGCGCGCGGCTGCAGCGGTCGCGACAAGATTCTCAAGTTCGACGGCTGCTACCACGGCCACGCCGACTCGCTGCTGGTTAATGCCGGCAGCGGTGCCGCCACTTTCGGCGTACCATCATCGCCGGGCGTTCCGGCCGATTTTGCCAAACACACCCTCACCGCCACCTACAATGATCTTGACAATGTCAAAGAACTGGTAGCGGCCAACAAAGGGGAGATTGCCTGCATCATTCTGGAAGCGATCGCGGGAAACATGGGCTGCGTACCGCCGCAACCGGGTTTTCTCGCCGGGTTGCGCCAACTGTGTGACACCGAGGGGATTATTCTGATTATCGACGAGGTGATGACCGGCTTCCGCGTCGCCTACGGCGGTGCTCAGGAGCGTTACGGCGTCTACGGCGATTTGGTCTGCTTAGGCAAAATTATCGGCGGCGGCTTGCCGGTAGGTGCCTTTGGCGGCAAAAAAGAACTGATGAGCCAACTTTCCCCCGAGGGCGGTATCTACCAGGCCGGCACCCTGTCGGGCAATCCCCTGGCCATGAGTGCCGGTATCGCTACTCTGGAACTGCTGCAACAGGAGGGGTTCTACGCTCAGATTGAGGAGAAAAGCGCCTACCTGGAACAGGGACTGCGCCAGGCGGCAAGCGCTGCCGGAGTTACCACCTGCCTGCAGCGGGTGGGCGGCATGTTCTGCTGCTATTTCTGTGCCGGGCCGGTAAATAATTTTGCCGACGCCGCCACCAGTGATACGGCAGCGTTCAGCCGCTACTTCCGCGCTCTGCTGGCAGCGGGGGTAAACGTAGCGCCATCACAATTTGAAGCCGGTTTTATGAGTATCGCCCACAGCAAAGAAGACCTTGATTACACCATTGACGCCGTGGCAGCGGCATTAAAACAACTGTAACTGACTGGCGGGTGTGATATGAATATTCTTGTTACCGGCGCCAGCGGCGTCATCGGCAGCGTCATCAGCAGCCATTTGCGCAGTAACGGCCATCAGGTATTTGCTCTGACTCGTACTGGCAATGCGCCATGTTGGAACATTGAACAACAGACTGTCGATTTTGGTTCCACTCAATACGATGTTGTCATCCATCTGGCCGGAGAAAATATCGCCGCTGGTCGTTGGACTGCGGCGCGCAAGGAGCGGATCCGCGCCAGCAGAGTGAATGGCACACGCCTGTTGTGCAATAAGCTGGCGCAACTCGCAGATAAGCCCGCGCTGCTGATCTGTGCTTCTGCAGTAGGAATATACGGCGACTGCGGCACCAGAGAAGTTGACGAACAGGCAGCGCCGGGCCGGGGCTTTCTGGCTGAAGTCTGCGCGCAATGGGAACAGGCATGTCAACCGGCAGTTACCGCCGGCATCAGAGTCGTCCATCTGCGTCTGGGCATGGTGCTTGATGGTAATGGCGGCGCTCTGCAAAAAATGCTGCCGCCGTTCAAGCTGGGCCTGGGCGGCAAGATTGGCTCCGGTGGGCAGTATATGAGCTGGATCACCAGCGCCGATGTAGCAGCGATAACAGAGTTTATAATTGAGCATCCGGAAATTTCCGGTGCGGTAAACTGTTGCACACCAACCGCAGCAACCAACGCCGAGTTCACCAACGCTTTGGGAACAGCCCTGCAACGCCCGACGCCGCTTCCGGTTCCCGCTGCCGCCATTAACCTGATATTCGGTGAAATGGGGCGGGAACTGTTGCTGTCCAGCGCCCGGGTTCGCCCCACCCGCCTGCTGGATTGGAATTATCCGTTCCGCCACCCCAATCTGCCCGCAGCGCTGGCGTACTGCCTCAACCCTGGCACTGTGCAATAACACAGTCAGATACCAGGTGAGAGCATCATAAAAATGCGCGTGCTACGCTGTCATCACAACAACAGCACCGGTATAGTACCAGCACTGAAAGAGAACAACCTCCCTACTTCCTTGTTAGACAAAGCCGACGCCGGTCGCCTCACCGCGTCGGCTTTGTTGTGCGTGTACCGCAGCCGACACTGTGATATACTTATCAGTGGCATTACAACACCAAATTGGAGTACATACCAATGGCAACCATCGGCCGCATGCAATTACTCGAAATTGTTTCCATAGACACCAGCGGCGCCCATCTGCGCTTTAACGACACCACCGCCTTGCTGCCCAAACGTCAGATGCACGCAGAAATGCACATCGGTCAGAAGATAGAAGTATTCATCTACCACGGTCGTCACGAGCGTCTGATGGCAACGGTTGACGAACCCTTCGCCCAGTTGGGCGAATTCGCCCTGCTGCGCGCCAGCAAAACCAACCAGTACGGCGCTTTTATGGATTGGGGCCTGGACAAGGAACTGCTGGTACCGTTTGCCGAGCAGGCAGAACCGATGCAGCAGGATCGTTTTTATGTGGTACGAGTGTGCAGCGACGACCGCGGCCGCCTGTATGGCAGCACCAAAGTGGAACGCTACCTCGACACAGATGATGTCCGACTGCGTGTCGGCGAAGAAGTGCAGTTATTCATCTGGAACATCACCGAGCTGGGCGCCAAAACCATCATCAACAACCGCTACGCCGGGCTGCTGTACCGCGATGAACTGACGGCAGAAATAAAACGCGGCAGCAGAGTAACCGGCTATATCAAACGGCTGCGCGACGACTTCCTCGTCGATGTCACCTTGCGCAAGGTCGGCAAAGCCGGTCGCGATGACGCCCGCCAGACACTGCTGAGCGCCCTGCGCCAGCAGAAGCAACTGCCCATCGGCGACAAAAGTGACCCCGCCGAGATAGACAGGGTACTTGGCATGAGTAAAAAAGCATTCAAACGGGCTGCCGGAACGCTGTACAAGGATGGGCTTGTCACCATTGGCGACAACAACATCGCCCTCAAGCAGAAGTAGCAACGCAACCACCACTTGTTGACCCGCTTCAATCCTGCTACAATCAACGCCTCTTAAATTGATATCATCCCATCCCCTCGTTTCAGGAGATTTTATATGCGCTTGTTAACCAGATCCGATTTCGACGGCATCGCCTGCGCGGCGCTGCTGAAAGAACTGGGCATTATCGATTCTATGGAATATGCCCACCCCAAAGACCTCCAGGACGGCAAGATAGCGGTAACCGAAAACGATGTCCTTGCCAATGTCCCCTATGTTCCCGGCTGCGGTTTGTGGTTTGACCACCATTCCAGCGAGCAGGAACGCACCATTCTGGAGGGAAAATACAAAGGTTGCAGTTGCCCGGCGCCAAGCGCCGCCAGGGTTATTTACGACTATTATCACGATCCATGCTTGAGTAAATTCGACGAAATGCTCGAATACGTCGACCGGGTAGATTCAGCGCAACTGAGTGAGGAGGAGATCCTCAACCCGACCGGCTGGGTACTGCTGGGCTTTATCTGCGATCCGCGCACCGGACTGGGCTACCATAAAAGCTTTACCATCAGCAATCTACAGTTGATGAAAAAACTTATGGATTCTCTGCGCACCCAGAGCATTGATGAAATAATGGCTGACAGCGATATCCAGGAACGGGTGAAGCTGTATTTTGAAAACGACGCCAAATGCAAGGAATTCCTGCGCGCCAACACCACCATCGACGGTCCCATCGCCATCACCGACGCGCGCGGCTGCAGCGCTTTACCGCCGGGCAACCGTTTCCTTATCTATTCTCTATTTCCTGAAACAAACATCTCTATCCGCCTCATTGATGGCCGTGGCAAGCAGTTTGTCGCCATTTCGGTGGGATACAGTATTATCAACCGTACTGCCACCATCGACGTCGGCTCCCTGATGCTCAAATACGGCGGTGGCGGACACAAGGCGGTAGGCACCTGTCAGGTTCCCTATGATGATGCCGACCAGGTTCTGGCAAACATCGTACAGGAAATTAAGGGCGCGTAACAAACTTTGCTCCGTGGATACATACAACAGCGGCGCTGTCACATTTTGCTGACAGCGCCGTTTTGTGCGAGTATCACCTGTCAAGCCAGATACACACCGTCACGTCCACGTTCTTTTACCGCGTACATGGCGCGATCAGCATATACCAGCAGGTTATCGACATCCTGCTGCGGCAACGGGAAAAAACACAGCCCGATACTGGCTGATATTTCAATTTTCACCCCATTTACCACCACCGGTTCTCGAATACACTCCAGCAACTGCTGCCCAAGTACCACGGCACGATTGCGATCGGGAACACTGTGCAACAGTACGATAAACTCGTCGCCACCCATACGGGCAACAGTGTCCGATGCGCGTACGCAAGCGCTCAAACGCCGCGCTGTGGCCTTCAGCACTTCATCACCAATGGCATGGCCGTGGCTATCGTTGACATCTTTAAAGCGATCAAGATCGACAAACGCCAGCAAGCCGGTACTCCCTTCACGCCGGTGGTGCAATACCGCCTGCCGCAACCGATCTTCAAACAGCATCCTGTTGGGCAAACCGGTAAGATGATCATGATAGGCTAAGTGGTGGATTTTCTGTTCCTGTACCTTGGCTTCGGTAATGTTGCGCGCTACCCGAATCAGGTGCGTCACCTCCCCGTGCCGGTTAAGCACCGGTGAGGAACACACGTCACAAAAAATCTCGTTGCCGTTGGCGACTTCGCGCCGCTCACCACGGCAAGGTTCACCTGTACTGATGGCCAGCCCTCCCAGGCAACGTCGGAAATCACTTTCACCATCTAACGAACGGCACTGAATCACTTCTCGGCATACTTTGCCTATGGTTTCTGACAAACTGAGCTTGTGGATTCTCAAAAAGGCGGGATTTACCGTTTGAATGGTACGCTCATGCGGATCCAAAACCATCACCGCATCATTGATACTGTTGAAAATAGTAGTCGAAAACTCGTAGCTTTCTATAAGCTCGCTTTCGCGCTGCTCAACCTGCTCCGACATATCACGAAAACTGGTAATCAAATTATCCAGTTCGTCGCAGCATATCAATGACGGCTCAACCCCTCTGCGCTCTTCCACCAGATGACGGTTGGCGATACTGCGCAACTGCTGCAAACGCGGATACATGGTAAAACGCAGCACCAGCAAGGTCAGCAAAGAACCACTCAATGCACTGGCGGCTATGGCACTGTAATCCACATGCGGCCCATGAATAACCAATGACGCCAAAGCCAGCACCAGAGCCAGCAGCGCCACAATCCATATGGCAAATTTGTAATGCATTTTCATGCGCAGCCTGCCGTATACAAAATATAACACCAACCAATCAGGCAATCCTCATATATACGGATATTCAAGCACGACTGCGCAATTATAGCAATAAATAATGTTATTTTTAATGTTTGCCGTCTAAGCAGTTGAATTGACTGAGATGGATAATTTCTCCGGCAAACTCCACCACCTGGCCGGAGCGTATTTTGCGCCGCTTGCGCGTTTCGACAACGCCGTCCACCAGCACCTCGCCAGCGGCGATAAGCTGCTTAGCCATGCCGCCACTGGAACACAGGCCGGTAACTTTGAGCAGATTGTCCAGAGTGATAAAGGGGTGCTGTTCCAGGTCAAATTTCATCACCGTTACATATCCTCGCCCAGAAGCAGGGTAAACAGGGGAGTCACGGCGCTGTTGGTGTAGCGGGGATGGCGGAAATTTTCGCGGCAGCATTTAACCAAACGGCTGAACTCGCGCGCCGGCAGCCGACGACCGTCGTAGCCTTTCCAGCGCCCGTGCAGGCAGCGCGCCAGTTCGCGCCCGTTTATGGCACAGCGGATAAACACCACCTCGCCACCTTCATTTTCCCAGTTGATATCCACCCGGTAGGTTTTACCCAGCCAGTTGATGGAGGTTTGCATATGTTCACGGGTCATGGCTGTCCTGTCTGAAAGGGGAGAAAAATGCCGCCTGGGAGCCTGTCGTTACGCGCCGCGCACCAGGATAAGGCCGGTCGGCAGCGCCTCGCCAAACTGCTGTTCACGGTCGACATCATCCACCGGCACAAAGCTCTCCACCGGCGCTATCAGCCGTAACGGTGCTTTAGCGCTGCGCATTTTGGCGACAATGGCACGGCGCACCTCGTCATCAACGTCGATAAAACGCTGCTCGGTACAACGCGCTGCCAGGGCAAACAGCGCCGGCAGCCCGTGCCAGCGGTTGTCACTCCAATCGAGGACGGCGGTTTTTTCAAACAACTGCTCCACCTCGCGCGGATGCACCACTACTTCAATATCGGCATACAGGGGAGTGCGGCTGAGCAACCGCCCCAGCGCCCACATGTACGGCGTGCGCTGACGGGTGCGCTCACGCATCATGGCATTGGCGAACAACCGCGCCATCTCCACCTTGTCGGCGGCGTTCAGTCGCTCCAGCGCCCCGACCAGATAGATCAACTCCGGCACCTGATCGCCGCCGCCACGCAGCAGCGGCGCAATTTTGTCGAATAGCTGTTTCTGACGGGCGGCGTTCAGACCACCGGCCACCCGCCGCCACAGCAGATACCACTGGCTCTGAATGCGTTTTTCTTTGGGAAACGCCATTCCCAGTGAAAACAGCCGCCACAACTGCTCCATGCGCGCCTCGTCCAGGTGGACACCGTAGCCGGGGCGCAGGCTGTAACCAGCCAGATACAGCCAGGCGTGCTCGTGAGCCACACTGCGGGTTTTGCGGGTCATGCCGGCAGCCAGCTCCGGCCACAGGGCACGCAGAGTGGCACTATCCCAGCTCTGGCGTTCACCCAGTTGCCGCTCCAGTTGCGGCAATAGTTGCTTAGGCGCCACTTCCGGCAGGTCGGCACTGCGTTTTTTAGCGTATACCGCCCGTATCAACGGCAGCGCCGCCGCCACCCGCGCGCAGGTGGCACCTTCAGCACCAGTAGCTGCCGCAGCGCCCTCAC
>JAMOOS010000167.1 GCA_027065245.1 Desulfuromonadaceae bacterium
TCTGCAGCGCTTATATCAGCAGTTGAGCAGCCAGCCGCAGCTGCGCCTGACTACCTTCAGCGCGGTGCTTGAACAGCGCCAGTCTCCGTTGCCGCAATTGCCGCGACTGCGCCCCGGCAGCTGGGTATATGGCAGTTTTTCCACCTGGATCGGCAGCCGCGATAAAAACGCCGCCTGGAATCTGCTGGTGGAAGCCAAGCGCTGCTACGACCGGGTGGTTCGCTCCGGCCTGCTCAGTGACGAGCAGATTGCCGCCGCCACCGCTCAGTTGGCTATCTGCGAGGGCTCCGACTGGTTCTGGTGGTTTGGCGACTACAACCCCGCCGCCAGTGTGCGTGATTTCGATCAGTTGTACCGCCGCCATCTGGTGCGGCTGTATCAACTGCTGGATAAGGTGCCGCCAGCGGCGTTGTATTGTCCTTTGTCCCACGGTAGTGGCGACGACAGCGCCGAGAACAGTGGCACCATGAGGAGAAACTGAATATGGACAACAGTAGAAGGGCGGGGGTGTTACTCCATCCCACGGCGCTGCCGGGCGGGGTGCTGGACGATACGGCGCTGTGGTTTATGCGCTGGATGTGCGCCGCCGGGCTGAGCGTGTGGCAGATGCTGCCGCTGGGACCGCCCCATGCCGATCTGTCGCCGTATCAGAGCTGTGCCACTTTGGCGCTGAATCCGGCGCTGCTGCCGCCGGACGCAGGCGCCGCCACGGTGGATAGCGCTGCCGTGTGCGCTTTTGCCACCAGTGCCGCCCACTGGCTGGACGATTACGCCCTGTTTACTGTGTTGCGGCGCCGCTTCGACGGTCGGCCATGGTTTGAGTGGCCACCGCCGCTGCGTTGCCGTTATCCTGCCGCGCTGGAGCAGGTGTGCCGGGAGGAGGCAAAGGCCATTGCCGCCGTCAAGCTGGAGCAGTATCTGCTGCAGCGATGCTGGGACGCTGTTCGCGCCGCCGCGCGCGATTTGGGTATCACCCTGTTTGGCGATCTGCCCATCAGCGTGGCTCACGACAGTGCCGACGTGTGGGCGGCGCAGCAGCTGTTCCGCCTCGATGAACACGGTATGCCGCTGGTGGTCGGCGGTGTGCCGCCCGATTATTTCAACCCCGACGGCCAGCGCTGGGGCAACCCGCTATACGACTGGGACGCCATGCGCGGCGATAACTTTCACTGGTGGCGCAGCCGGGTGGCCGGGCTGTTGCGCAATTTCGACCTGGTGCGTATCGATCACTTTCGCGGCCTGCAGGCCATGTGGGAGATTCCCGCCGCCGCCGCGGCCACGGCCGGGCGCTGGGTGGAGACGCCGGGGCGCGAATTATTGCAGGCGCTGCGGGAGGATTTCCCCTCTTTGCCGCTGGTGGCGGAGGATCTGGGCGAGATTACACCGGCGGTGGTGGCATTGCGCCAGGAGTTTGACCTGCCGGGGATGGCAGTGCTGCAGTTCGGTTTTGACGGTAATCCCGCCAATCCCCATCTTAGCGCCAACATTGCCGAAAACTGCGTCGCCTATACCGGCACCCACGATAACGATACCACCGTGGGCTGGTTTACTTCTCTCGATGAGGAGGTGCAACGCCAGGTTATGTCTCAGCTCGGCAGCAGCGAGCCCATGCCGTGGCCGTTGATAGATGCCACCCTGCACAGTGCCGCGCGGCTGGCGGTTATTCCCATGCAGGACTGGCTGGCGCTGGATGGTTCGCACCGTTTCAATGTGCCCGGCACGGTGACGGGCAACTGGCGCTGGCGTTTTGCCCGCGAGCAGGCCGATGACGCTTTGGCACAGCAGATTCGTCTGCGCCTGCGCCGCGCCGATCGCGCGGTATGTGGAGGATGACAATAATGGATAACGATCCACTTGAACGCGACCATCCGGCGTTGCTGTGTCTGTGTCAGGGGCGCTGTCACGATCCGTTTACCCTGCTCGGCTGCCATCCGCTGGAAGATGGCAGATGGGTGCTGCGCGCCTGGCTGCCCCGCGCCGCTGCGGCCGCGCCGGTACTGGTTGAAGACGAAATCGCTCTGGCGCCGCTGGCAGACAGCGGTGTGTTCAGCGTTGTTGTCGATGCGGCGACAAAAGAGCGCCTGCCGCAGCACTGGCGGGTAAGCTGGCGTGGCGACGACGGTGGCGATTACAGCGCCGTATCGCCGTATACTTTCTATCCCCAGGTGAGCGACGAGGATTTGTGGCTGTTTGCCGAGGGGCGTCACTGGCGGATATACCGGGTACTTGGTGCGCAGGTATGTCGGGTGGATGGTATCGACGGCGTGCAGTTTGCCGTGTGGGCACCGGCGGCCAGACGGGTGGCGGTGGTGGGTGATTTCAACGCCTGGGACGGCTTGCGTCATCCCATGCGCTGTCGCGGCGGCAGCGGCGTATGGGAGCTGTTTATCCCGCAGCTGACGGCGGGAGAACGCTACAAGTTTGAGATCCTCGGCCCCCGCGACAACACGCCGTTTATGAAGGCCGATCCCTACGCTCGCGCCATGGAGCTGCGCCCGCGCACGGCGGCGCTGGTGGAGCACAGCGTTTACCGCTGGGCGGATGAAGGGTGGCTGGAGCAGCGCCGCCGCTTCGACTGGCAGCACGCCCCCATCACCATCTACGAGGTGCATCTGGGTTCGTGGCAGCGCGGTGATGACGGCGGTTTTCTCAATTATCGCGAGCTGGCACACCGTCTGGTGGAGTATGTTACCGGCCTCGGTTATACCCATATCAACCTGCTGCCCATCAGCGAGCATCCCCTCGACGAGTCGTGGGGGTATCAGGTGTCCGCTTATTACGCGCCCACCAGCCGTTACGGCAGCGGCGACGATTTTCGTTATTTTGTCGATTACTGCCATCAGCACGGGGTAGGGGTGTTTCTCGACTGGGTGCCGGCTCATTTTCCTAAAGACAGCTTTGCCCTGGGGCGCTTTGACGGTACCGCTGTGTACGAACATCAGGATCCGCGTCGCGGCGAGCACCGCGACTGGGGTACCTATATTTTCAATTTCGGTCGCAACGAGGTGCGCAATTTTCTCATCGCCAACGCCCTGTACTGGCTGGAGGAGTTTCATATCGACGGCCTGCGTGTCGATGCGGTGGCGTCCATGCTCTATCTCGACTATTCCCGCCCGCCGGGCGCGTGGTTGCCCAACGAGTACGGTGGCAACGAAAATCTGCAGGCGGTGGAGTTTATGCGCATCCTCAACACCGAGGTGCATGCCCGCTGCCCCGGCGCGGTGATGATGGCGGAGGAATCCACCTCGTGGCCGCAGGTGTCGCGGCCGGTGTGGACGGGCGGGCTGGGTTTTTCCATGAAGTGGAATCTGGGCTGGATGAACGATGTTCTCAGTTATTTTTCCCACGACCCGATACACCGCGCCTACCATCACAACCAGTTGACCTTTAGTCAGATGTACGCCTATCACGAGAACTTTATCCTGCCGCTGTCCCACGACGAGGTGGTGCACATGAAAGGCTCGCTGGTAAACAAGATGCCCGGCGATTCGTGGCAGCAACTGGCCAACGTCCGCCTGCTGCTGGGGTTGCAGATGGCTCAGCCGGGCAAAAAGCTGCTGTTTATGGGTGGCGAGTTCGCGCAGCGGCGCGAGTGGGATTGCGGTAGCGAGCTGGACTGGTTTCACTGCGACGATCCGGCTCACAGCGGCGTGCAGTTGCTGGTCGGCGACCTGAATCGCCTCTACCGTCACGAGGTGGCGCTGTACGGGTTTGATTTTGAGCCGCAGGGTTTTGAATGGATCGACTGCCACGATTACCGCCAGTCGGTACTCAGTTTTATCCGTCAGGCCCAGGGGCGGCAGCTGGTGTGCGTGTTTAACTTTACGCCGATGGTGCGCTATAATTACCGCATTGGCCTGCCCGGCGGCGGTGTCTATCACGAGATTATCAACTCCGACGCCACCTGTTACGGCGGCAGTGGTGTCGGCAACGCCGGGGCGGTATATGCCGACGGCACGCCGTTTATGGGGCGCCCTGCCAGCGCCGAAATTACTTTGCCGCCGCTGGGGTTTATTCTTTTGCGCCCGGCCAGTGAGGATTGATATGGATATTCTGTTTGTAACTTCGGAGATCTACCCGCTGATAAAAACCGGCGGCCTGGGGGATGTCGCCCACGGTTTGCCGCTGGCGCTTAGGCGTCACGGTTTGGGCGTGCAGGTGGTGCTGCCCGCCTATCGCGATGCGCTGGCGCGTGCCGGTGAGGTGCGTGCCGTGGCCAGGTTTACCGTTACCGCCTGTGGCAGAGAATACGCGGTGACCATCCGTGCCGGAGAATTGGCGGCAGGGGTGGGGTTGCTGCTGGTGGATATTCCACCGCTGTTCGATCGTCCCGGCAATCCGTACCTGGATGCCGATGGTAACGACTGGTGGGACAACGGAGAGCGTTTCGGCGTATTTGCCATGGCGGCGGCACGGCTGGCGCTGGGGGAAGGCGCAGTGGCGCGCGCCGACGTTGTTCACTGTAACGACTGGCAAAGTGCGCTGGTACCGGCGTTGCTGCAGCAGTACTGTGCCGATGCCGCGCGGCGGCCGCCTAGCGTGTTTACCATTCACAACCTTTCCTACGGCGGACATTTTCCCTACGAGCTGTTTGCCGCGCTGGGGTTGCCGTCGGCGTGGTGGCATTTCAGCAAGATGGAGTTTTACGGTGCCTTTTCCATGCTCAAGGGCGGTATCGTTTTTGCCGACCATGTGACCACGGTATCCCCCGGTTATGTGGAGGAAATATGCCGAGAACCCGGCGGTTTCGGTTTGCACAGCATTCTGAGCCAGCGCCGTGCCGCCGGAACCTTAAGCGGTATTCTCAACGGTATCGACACCAGCGTATGGAATCCGGCCAGAGATCCTCACCTGCCGTACCGCTACAGCGTCAAGCGCGGGCGGGTAGCGCAAAAGCGACGTAACAAACAACAGCTGCTGCGGCAGCTGGGTAGCGGTGTGGCTGAAGATGCGCCGCTGCTGGGGTTTGTCGGTCGGCTGGTGGAACAGAAAGGGATCGACCTGTTGCTGGAGATATTGCCTGCCCTGTTTGACAGCAGCACCGCCAACGTGGTGGTGGTCGGTTGCGGTATGCGCCAATTTGAGCGGCAGCTGCAGGCGCTGGCGCGCGCCTATCCCGGGCGGCTGTTGCTGTATATCGGCTACCGTGAGGAACTGGCTCATCTGGTGGAGGGCGGCTGCGATATATTCCTTATGCCGTCCCGTTTTGAGCCGTGCGGCCTCAATCAGATGTACAGCCTGGCGTATGGTACGCCGCCAGTGGTTCACGCCACCGGCGGTCTCAAGGATACCGTGGTGGATACCACCACCGCCACCCTGGCCGACGGCAGCGCCACCGGTTTTGTTTTCGCCCCGTTTACGGCCACGGCACTGCGCGACGCCATAGAGCGCGCACTGGCGCTGTACGCTCGTCCGCGCCGCTGGCAGCAGGTGCAGAAAAACGGCATGCAGTGTGATTTTAGCTGGGAGAACAGTGCGCGCCCCTATATTGAGTTGTACCGGCGGCTGCGGCGCGAACACCACGAGGCGATACGGAGCGGACGCCATGATTGATAACTATGCCGACGAATGGCTGGCCGCCATCGAAGCCCGCGCCGGGCAATGCCTGGGCAACGAGCGCGACAAGCTGGAGATGAGTTTTCTCCACTATCTCTACAACACCTTTGGCCGTCATCTGCGTTCGCCGCGTCACTATCTGTTTCGGGCGCTGGCCTACACTGTGCGCGACCGTCTGATGACCCAGTGGAAGCGCACCTGGATGGCGCACTACCGTGCCGACAGCAAACACGCCTACTATCTGTCCATGGAGTTTCTTATTGGCCGTTCGTTGAGCAACAACCTGCTCAACATGGATCTGGACGACAACACCCACGCCATGCTGCATCAGCTGGGAATGGAGCTGGAAGATATCGAACAGCAGGAGCACGATGCCGGGCTGGGTAACGGTGGCCTTGGGCGGCTGGCGGCCTGCTTTATGGACAGTTGCGCCACTTTGCAACTGCCGGTTACCGGCTACGGGTTGCGCTACAAGTACGGCATGTTCCGGCAGCGGATTCAGAACGGTTTTCAGGTGGAGGAGCCGGATCATTGGCTCGGTTACGGCGAATACCCGTGGGAGGTGCGCCGTCCCGACTACACCTGCGTGGTGCGTTTTGGCGGGCATACGCGCATGTATCGCAACAGCACCGGTCGCCTCATCGTCGATTGGGAGCACGCCGAGGAGATTCTGGCAGTACCCTACGATGTGCCGGTGTGCGGCTACCGCAACCAGACCGTCAACACCCTGCGGCTGTGGTCATCGGTGAGTGTGGAGGATTTTGACCTGTCGCAGTTTAACGCCGGTTCCTACTTTGAAGCGGTGGCGGCACGCAACGATGCCGAAAGTATCACCATGGTGCTGTACCCCAACGACGCCAGCGAAAGTGGTAAGGAGCTGCGCCTGCGCCAGCAGTATTTTCTCGTCTCCGCCAGCCTGCAGGACGTGCTGCGCCACTGGCGGCGTGCCCATGGTAGCGATTTCAGCCGCTTTGCCGCCCACAACGTGTTTCAGCTCAACGATACCCATCCCAGCCTGGCGGTGGCCGAGCTGATGCGCCTGCTCATCGACGAGCATCTGCTCGACTGGGATGAGGCGTGGCGGATAACCACCGCCACCATGGCCTACACCAACCACACCCTGCTGCCCGAAGCGCTGGAAACCTGGCCGGTAGCGCTGTTACAGCGGCTGTTGCCACGGGTGCTGGAGATTATCTACGAAATAAACGCCCGGTTTTTGTCCCAGGTGGCCATGCGCTGGCCGGCGGACAATCAGCGCCTGCGGCGCATGTCCATCATTGATGAACACAACCAGGTGCGCATGGCGCATCTGGCCATTGTCGGCAGTTTTTCGGTAAACGGCGTGGCACAACTGCACTCGCGCCTGCTGCGTAACGGCCTGTTTAACGATTTTTACCAATTGTGGCCGGACAAATTCAACAACAAGACCAATGGTGTAACGCCACGGCGCTGGCTGGGGGTGGCCAATCCGCCCCTGCGTGCCCTGCTTGACGCTACCATCGGCGCAGGTTGGCTTACCGATCTCGATCAGTTGGCTGTGTTGGAAGAAAAACTCGACGATGCCGATTTCTGCCAACGCTGGGCGGCGGTGCGTGCCATCAACAAGCAGCGTCTGGCACAACTGGTGAAACAACGCACCGGTATCGTGGTTAATCAGCACGCCATGTTTGATGTTCAGGTAAAGCGGATTCATGAATACAAGCGTCAGTTGCTCAATGTGCTGCATGTTATCCATCTGTATCTGCGCATCAAGGATAATCCGCACGGCAACTGGCAGCCGCGCTGCGTTATCATCGGTGGCAAGGCGGCTCCCGGTTACGCTACTGCCAAGCTGATTATCAAGCTGATCAACAATGTCGCCGCCGTGGTAAACAGCGATCCGGCGGTGTCCGGGTTGCTGCAACTGGTGTTTCTGCCCGATTACAATGTCTCGGCCATGGAGGTGATTTGCGCCGGCGCCGACCTGTCGGAGCAGATCTCCACCGCCGGCAAGGAAGCTTCCGGCACCGGCAATATGAAATTCATGCTCAACGGTGCCGTTACCATCGGCACCTGCGACGGTGCCAACGTGGAGATTCACGCCGCCGTCGGTGACGATAACTTCTTCATGTTCGGCCTGCGCGCCGACGAGGTGCAGGCGCTGCGCGGCAGCTACGACCCCGCCGCCATGGTTGCCGCCGATGCTGAATTGCGTCAGGTGGTGGAGCTGTTGCGCTCCGGTCATTTCAACCAGTTTGAACTGGGACTGTTCGATCCTCTCATCGCCGCCATGCTGTCACCTGACGACGCCTGGATGACCATTGCCGATTTTCGTGCCTATGTCGACAGCCAGCGTCGCGCCGCCGCCGCCTACGCCGACCAGCCCCGCTGGCTACGTATGAGCATCATCAACAGCGCCCGCAGCGGCCGTTTCTCCACCGACCGCACCATCAGCGAGTACAACCGTGATATCTGGAGGTTAAAGCCGGTGTAGCTGGCCGGGTTTGCTGGCTGTTGTTTTTTGCCTTGGGGTGTGATTGGCAATTGAGTAATTCATTATTGACAAAAAAGGGCTAATCGGCTAGCCTTGCCATCCCGATTGAGGTGTGTTTTTCGCCTGACGGGAAACAGAACATGGAAGTGAGGTGATTGTTCGTGGAAATTCAGGTTCTTGACAACAACGTAGAAAAAGCCATTCGCGTGCTCAAGCGTAAGCTGCAGCAGGAAGGTCTTTTCCGTGAAATGAAGCAGCGCAAGTTTTACGAGAAGCCCAGCGTAAAGCGCAAGCGCAAGGAAAAAGAAGCCCAGCGCCGCCTGCGTAAAAAGATGCGCATGATGCGGGCCGATTGATCACCTCGCTTTGTTGTACCGTTTGTGCAGTAAAAAGGGAACCGCCGGAAGGTGGTTCCCTTTTTTGTTGCCCGTTATGCCGTTTGCGCTTAGCGCGGCAGGGTCGGCAGGTTGAGGCCGACAATCTCTTTTACCAGACCGACCACCTGGCAGCTGTAGCCGTATTCGTTGTCGTACCACACATAGAGTACGCAGCGGTTGCCGTCGACGATGGTGGCGAGGGAATCGACCACGCCGGCGTGACGGGCACCGACAAAATCGGTGGATACCACCTCCGGCGAGTTGGTGTAGTCGATCTGATCCTGCAGCGGCGAGTTGAGGGAGATGTCGCGCAGGTGGGTGTTCAGCTCTTCAACACTGGTCTCTTTACCCAGAGTCAGGTTGAGGATAGCCATGGAGACGTTGGGAGTTGGAACGCGAATGGCGTTGCCGGTGAGTTTGCCGGCCAGTTCCGGTAGCGCCTTGGCTACTGCTTTGGCGGCGCCGGTTTCGGTAAGGACCATGTTGAGCGGCGCACTGCGACCGCGGCGCGGTTTTTTGTGGTAGTTGTCGATAAGGTTCTGATCGTTGGTGAAGGCGTGGCAGGTCTCCACGTGGCCGTTGACGATGCCGAATTTGTCCTGTACCGCTTTGAGTACCGGCACAATGGCGTTGGTGGTGCAGCTGGCGGCGGAAAAGATGTTTTCGTCGGCGGTGATGAGCTCGTTGTTAACGCCGAAGACGATGTTGGGGATATCACCTTTGCCGGGGGCGGTGAGGATAACCTTGGACACCCCTTTGGCTTGCAGGTGGCGGCTCAGGCCGTCGCGGTCGCGCCATTTGCCGGTATTGTCGATAACGATGGCGTTGTCGATGCCGTATTGGGTGTAGTCAATTTCATCCGGGGCGTCGGCGTAGATGATGCGAATCATGTTGCCGTTGGCGATGATGGCGTTTTCCTCCTCATCGACCTTGATAACACCCTGAAAGCGACCGTGGACCGAATCGCGCCGCAGCAGACTGGCGCGTTTGATTAGATCTTCGCTGCTGCTTTTGCGTACCACGGCGGCACGCACGCGCAGTTTGTCACCACCACCGGTCTGTTCGATGAGGATACGCGCCAGCAGACGACCGATGCGACCGAAGCCGTACAGCACCACGTCGCGCGGTTCTTCCAGAATCGAGGTGCGGCCGGTATTCAGCTCCGCCAGTTGTGCGGCGACAAAGGCGTCGATATCGCCGCCCTGTTCCATGAAACGGGTGGTGAGCTTGCCTAAATCAACCTTGCCGGGAGCCAGGTCCAGTTCACTGATTGCTGCCAGAACGGGAAAACTGTCGCGTACCGAGATCTCGCTGTCGAGGATCTGGCGAGCAAAACGGTGGGCGCGTAGAATTCCCACCGGCGTCTTGTTTACCAGTGAACGCCCGTATATGTTGATGTTGACTCCCTGTTTGCGATACAGGCTGCCGAGCATCGGCAGCATCTCCTCCGCTAGGTCGATGCGCTGGGTCCAGTCTTCCAGATAACGTTCCGCTTTGTTGCAGTCCATGGGTCGGTTCCTTTTGTTGGGTTGGAAATAACGCAGTAGTAGTGTATGCTTTGGACAATTTTAAGAGAGCCCGAAACGGGCGTATCCTAATCGAATTTGCCCTGTTTATCAACCGAATTGTCGCAGCGGCGCCCCGGTCGGAGCGTCGGATGCCGGTAACGGCATCGGTAATGGGAAATCAACACAGTTTAAAGAGGTGCACAATGACACAGAATACCATCCACTACAGTGAACTCGGCCTGGTCAATACCCGCGAGATGTTTGCTGCCGCCGTCGATGGCGGCTACGCCATTCCCGCCTACAATTTTAATAATATGGAACAGTTGCAGGCAATTATCACTGCCTGCGTGGAAACAGCGTCGCCGGTGATTGTGCAGGTGAGCAGCGGCGCGCGCAACTACGCCAACGCTGTCATGCTGCGCGGATTAGCTTCGGGGGCGGTGGCCATGGCGCGCCAGATGGGCTCGCAGATTCCCATCTGCCTGCATCTGGATCACGGCGATTCATTTGAGTTGTGCAAATCATGTATCGACGCCGGGTTTTCCTCGGTGATGATCGACGGATCCCATCTGCCTTATGATGAAAATGTCGCCGTTACCCGCCAGGTGGTGGAATATGCGCATAAGTTCGATGTCAGCGTCGAGGGGGAGCTGGGGGTGCTGGCCGGGATTGAGGACGAGGTGCAGGCGGAGCGATCCACCTATACCCAGCCGGACGAGGTGGAGGATTTTGTCGGCAAAACCGGGGTTGATTCTCTGGCCATCTCCATTGGTACCAGTCACGGTGCCTATAAATTCAAGCTCGCTCCCGGCGAGGAGGTGCCGCCGTTGCGTTTTGATATCCTCGCCGAGGTGGAACAGCGGATTCCGGGCTTCCCCATTGTGCTGCATGGCGCTTCCAGCGTGGTGCCGGAATATGTGCAGCTGATCAACCAGTACGGCGGCAATCTCGACGGGGCTGTCGGCGTGCCGGAAGAGCAGCTGCGTCGCGCCGCTAACAGCGCCGTGTGTAAAATCAATATCGATTCCGATGGGCGCCTGGCCATGACCGCCAAGGTGCGTGAGTATCTGGCCAATAACCCGAGTGAGTTTGACCCGCGCAAATATCTGGGCGCGGCGCGGGCGGAACTGGTAAAATTGATGAAGCACAAAAATGAACAGGTGCTCGGCAGCGCCGGTAAGGGCTGTTGAGGCGAAAACACGGGGGAGGATATAATGCAGAAATATGTGTGCGGGCCATGCGGTCACGTGTACGATCCGGCGCTGGGAGATAACCTGGCCGACATTGCTCCAGGCACCGACTTTGCCGATCTTCCCGCTGATTGGCTCTGTCCGGTATGCGGTGTACCCAAGGAAGATTTTGAGGTTTTTGACGAGTAAAAGGATTTACGCTCGGCAAATAATCGGGGCAGCGTAATTTATATACGCTGCCCCGGTTTTTGTTTACGCTGGAACAGCAGGTATTTGATCAGGACGAGACGGGCAGGTCTTTGCCGCGCGTGGGTTTCATGAAATAGTAACCCTGACCGT